>NZ_JBPWAP010000080.1:0-17781 GCF_051776705.1 Bacillus cereus group sp. BceL291
AGTAGAAGAGTTCGTTGATGGAATTAAATCTGGTAAGTACAAGGTCCAAGATGTAGCGATTGCAATCATAAACACTATGCGGTCAGAAATGGGTAATAAACCTTTGACACCAGAAGGTATTAAAGTCATGACTTCATTTACTGACGGTTTTAAACAGATGAATATTGGGGAGGTCGCATCTAAGTTAAACTTAGATTTAAAGAAAAACCTTGATATAGATTTAGGACCACTTGGAAAAATGAAGACTACACAATTTGTAAATGGATTACATGAGGGCACAGTAGGTATTGACGCTGTGTTTATTTTTTTTCAACAACAGTTATCTAAATTAACAGCAGCAGATTTAGCACAAGACGGCACTCGTATCATGGCTACGTTAAAAACTGGTATGGAAACAGGGTTTATTAATGTACAAGACGTTCTCAATACATTGGGAGTTAATATTGAAGATAAGACTAAGTACAACTTAGGGCCGAATGGAGAAGTGACAATTGCGTCTCTTGTTCAAGGCTTACACAATGGGAAGTTTAATATAGATCAGGCACTTGAAGTTATAAGACAAATGGTTGTACAAAAAACAAACATTGATACAACTCAGCAAGGGGCAGCTATTCCGCAAAGTACCGCAGATGGAATTCGTCAAAATGGAGGTCAACCTGTTCAAGCCGCAGAGGAAGTTAAGCAAGGTGTAGAACAAACACTGGGATCAACCACAGACGGAAATGGTGGAGCATCTTCTACTACATTAATGAATCGAATTATGGCCCAATATAAGCCAAGTATTATAGGTGAAGCTTTTAATATTAAACTAGGCGTTGAACAGCAATTAGGAAGTACAACTGATAATAATGGCGGTAATAACGCGACTTCTATGATGTTTAATAATATTAATAATAATAAAGGCAATGTCAACGGAGCGGCCGCAGGTGTTAAACAAAGTGTAGAAAATACTTTAGGATCAACCACGGACGGAAATGGCGGCGCATCTTCTACTCTTCTTATGCAACGACTAATTAACGGGAATAAAGGGAATGTAGTCGGAGCAGCTAGTAATGTTAAATTAGGTGTAGAGGGCATGTTAGGAAGTGCAACCGATGGTGGCGGTGGTGATAAGGCTGGTAATAAATTCGCAAGTGATATGGGAGCAAAACGTGGAGCCGCTGTTGCAAGCGGAACAAGTGTTGCTCAAGGTGGTAAAGATGGATTAGGGAGTGTCAGCTCTCTTAGTCCTGGAGAAGCTTTTGCTAGTGGGTTTGCTAAAGGTATATCTAACGGTGAATGGAATGTACAAAATGTAGCAGCTAGTTTGGCACGAGGTGCATTTGATGCATTGAAAGCTACACTTAATGTAAACTCTCCATCAAAATTAACACGTGATCAAGGTGGTAAGCCGTTTAGTGAAGGATTTGCGCTTGGTATTCAGAAATCAGCTCACATGGCTGAAAAAGAAAGTAGAGAAATGGGTACCAAAGCAAACGAAGCTCTTGTAAATGAACTGAAATTAAATAGTGAATCAAATAAGTTGAGATTTTCGGGTGTTCGTATGGCACAAGGAATTGCGATAGGTATCAAAAGCCAATATTCCGTTGTGCGAGATGCATTGCAAGATACAGTAACAGGAGCTATGGATAGTATTCGTTCAATAAAACCAGAAGAAATATTTAGTTTCCAAGGTGATGACCCACTAACAAAGTATTTTAATGCAATCTTTGTAGATGGAGATTGGCAAAACGATTGGATTACACATATCCCTGAAAATATGCGTGATATGGTAAGAGAAATTGGACGTCAAATGGAACGATTCGAGGGACTTTCCATTCATGATGTAGGCAGCCTTTCTAGATGGAGAGAAGTGTTATCTGATAATCCTAATGTCATTCAATATAGACCTGACAATGATAATCCTGATAAGCAACCCTATATAAAGTCAGAACCTACCTATATAGAAATTCCAGTCATTCTAGATGGAAAAGAAATAGCGCGTGTGAGCCATCCGTATGTAACTGAATATCAAAATAGAGCACAGGCAAGAAACTCAGTCTTTTAGATTTGAGTTTCTTTTCTTTTGTGTAAAAGGAGAGACACTATGAGTTCCTTTAAATTTAATGGAGAACGAAAAAGTTATATTCATATTGAAAGAGGATGGAATCCTCCAACATGGGCACCTTTAAGGAGGAATTTTCTAAAAACCCCCGGATATCCAGGTGCAAGGTTGTTAAGTACAGATACCGAAACCCGTCCTCTTCCTGTACCTGTGGGGATTATTGTTCCAAATGGGACAAATTTAGAAACATTAAAAGAAGAAATATCGGAGTGGCTTATTACTGAAAATCCAGCAGAACTGATTTTTGATGTAATGCCTGATAGAACATATATGGCAGTTATAGATGAAGATTTTGATATTGATAAATTTGTGGATATCGGACAAGGCACTTTGAAATTTATTTGCCCCATGCCGTATAAGTTAGGAAATGAGCAAACGATAGATTTTGAAAATGATGGTCGAGGGTTAATTGCCAATGTCAAAAACAAAGGATCTGTTCATTCAAATCCGATTATTGAAATTGATATTACAAAGCCACATACTTTTTTAGATGTATGGTTTGAAGATAAACATTCAAAAGAACCGGATTATTTTCGTATTGGAGTACCATTAAAAATGGAGCAATTGCCTGTAGAAAGAAATCAACGCCTTATATGGGATGATATGTCCACTACTGTGGGTTGGAGTAAGGTTAGTTCTATGGAAGATGGTAATCCAGTTGGTGAAATGAAAACAGATAGTTACCAATTCTATTGTTCGGACTATGGCTCGAGTAATGGATGGCATGGCGCAGCTGTTAAGAAGAGTATCCCTGGTGGGCCAGTACAAGATTTTATTATGCAAGCCCACGTTACATGTAAAAGTAAAAAGATTAATGAAATGGGACGAGTTGAGATAGCGATACTCGATGAAAACAGCAAAGTTCTTTCAAAAATTGCCATGAATGACCTCTATTGGCAAGCTGAACAAAATTTTGGAACGATGGTAATTGGATATGATAATAAGCCTGGAAAAACAGGTTTAATTTATGAGAGTGGTGATTATCCGAATACGTGGAATCAGTATTATGGTAGGTTGTGGATTGCTAGAACCGGTAATGATTGGGAGGCTTATATTTCAAAATTTCTTCCTGGAACAGAAAAAGATGATTCAGAACGCTTTGCAAGATGGACCGATAAAGACAATAAACATATGGAAAAAGCAGCTCAAATACAGATTAGTATCATGCAGTGGCAAGATGTTCCACCAGTAGAAGCAATGTCAGTATCTGATTTGAAATTTTGGAAAGTGAATTTAAATAATCAAAATACACCGCCTTATATAGTCGATGTTGGTGACAAAGTCGTAATTGATACAGAAAGCAGTCATGTCAGTATTGAAGGGAAAAACGCTATTAACATAAAAGATATTTTTAGTAATTTTCCTATTATCAATAAAGGTACTAATAAACTTGAAATCATACCTTCCGATATAGGAACAGCAAAGGTGAAATATAGGGAGCGATTTAGATGAGAACACCAAGTGGGATACTTCATGTTGTTGATTTCAAAACAGATCAGATTATATCAGTCATTCAATCAAAGGACTATTGGGATGATAAACGCCATTGGGAAATCAAAAACAACATTGATATGTTAGAATTTAAAACTTTTGATGGAACTCCACATGCAGTTGCATTACAACAACAGAACTTAGTATTAAAGGAAGTGCGTGATGGTCGCATTGTTCCGTATGTTATCAATAATGAAGTAGAAAAAGAATCTAATGATAGAACGATTACTGTACATGCTTCCGGCGCTTGGGTTCAAATAGCCAAGGATGGGTTCATTAAACCACAACGCATAGAGAGCGAAACAGTTAATACGTTTATTGATATTGCTCTTGCGGATTCAAAGTGGAAACGTGGAAAAACCGATTATTCTTCATTCCATACAATGACTATTGATGAATTTATAGATCCGCTCGCTTTTTTAAAGAAAATCGCTACTTTATTTGAGTTAGAAATCCAATATCGTGTCGAAGTAGTAGGTTCTCAAATCACTGGCTGGTATGTAGATATGATAAGGAAACGTGGCCAAGAAACAGGAAAAGAAGTTGTGCTAGGAAAAGATTTAGTTGGTGTTAGACGTATTGAGCATTCAAGGGATATTTGCACAGCACTTGTCGGTTTTGTACGAGGTGAAGGTGATAAACCTATCACAATTGAAAAAATCAATAATGGACTTCCTTACATTATTGATAATGATGCGTTCCAACGATGGAATGAGCGTGGAAAGCATAAATTCGGATTCTATACTCCGGAGACAGAACAAGATATAACTCCAGAACGTTTACTGACTCTTATGAAAATTGAACATAAGAAACGTGTTAATACATCTGTTTCTTACGAAGTTCAAGCGCAAAGTATTGGACGTATATTTGGACTAGCTCACGAATTGATAAATGAAGGTGATACAATCCGAATTAAAGATACTGGATTCACACCTAAGTTATACCTTGAAGCAAGGGCAATCGTTGGTGATGAATCACATACTGATCCTTCACAAGATCAATACGTGTTTGGCGATTATCGTGAAATTACTGATGCGAACGAAGAGTTAAGAAAAATGTACAATAGGATTCGCGCTACTTTAGGAAATAAAGCAAATAAAGAATTGTTAGATAGATTAGAAGAACTTGTACAAGATACTGATAAAAAAGTAAATGAAGCACAGAAAGAGTCGAAAGCAGCGAAAGAGTTAGCAGAGAAAGTTCAAGAAAACTTGAAGAATAATACAGTAGAAATCATCGAGGCTGTGAATCCACCAACAACGAATCTTAAAATTGGTAAGACGATATGGCGAGATATTAGTAACGGTAAACCTGGTGTTTTAAAAGTGTGGAACGGTAAAGGTTGGGAACTCCTTATTCCTGATGTGGAATCAATTAAAAAAGATACACTGGAGCAGGTTAATAAGGATATTAAACTCGCAAAAGAAGAATTAAATAAGAAAGTGGAAGAAGCGCAACAAGAAACCACTGGCCAATTTAATACAGTAACAGAAAGTCTTCAAAAAGTTACGAGAACTATTTCTGACGTACAAAGAGATCAAGGTGAAATTGATAAAAAAGTAACCCAGGTTGAACAGGATTCTGAGAAATTTAAACTGTCTATTGAAACATTAACGAAAAATAGTAGTGAGACTACAAATAAAATCAACACCTTAGAAAGTGATGTGGACGGAAATACGAAAGTTATTTCACAAGTTAAAGAAAGTGTAGCAAACATTAATGACGATGTAAGAAACTTATTAATCGGTTCTAAATCTTTTGATGGTGCTTTGAACTTTGCGCAAGCAGACAATCGTTGGTGGTTTAAATCAGCCGATAAAGTTAAAATTTCGAAAGATGTTTTTCAAGGTAATGCAGTTGTTGAAACCCAATCATCATGGACTGCTTTAGCTTATAACTTCAAAGATTTGGTGAATCGGGGAGTTGTCAAAGTAGGAGATAAAGTAACCTATTCAATTTATACTCGAGTAAAAGGTTTACCGGATGGCCAAGAATTACAACACACTTTCTATTTTGCACCAGGTGCTACCGGAATCCGTCCAAATAAATCTACTAATCAATGGCAAAGGGTAAGCGTTTCGTTCACAGTGACAGCAAGTATGATGTCGTTACCGGGAACAGATAACGAGAGTCATTTACGTATAGAACCTGATGCAAACCCTCCTGCTGGTTGTTGGTATCAGCAGAGTTCACCACAATTGACTATAGGCAGTAAAGATTATTCGTGGCGACCTGCTCCTGAAGATATTGCAGATGGTAATGTTTTCACCAAGATAACAACCGAGATCAAAGAAGAGGCTGGGAGAATCTCTAAAAAATTGGAGCAGGTTGAATCTCGTACAGTGGGCGTTGAAAACTGGCTAATCAATACTGGGCGAAATCAAAAGCCACAAACAATTGGAATGTCTGGAGGCGCACTAGTCAACAAAGCTGCTCAATCGTTCACTGAGGATTACATGATCGTAGAATGTACAGATCATACCGACTCTTTCTATCAATTCCATCTAGATAATACTAAGATGGGTGACTACGAAAAAGAGAAAGATATGACATTTAGTATCGATATGCAAAATGATGCTCTTATTGATTTAATTGTATTCCAATTTATTAATGGAGTTTGGGCAGAAAACTTGTACAATAGATTTCCTGTCGCTAATTGGTCTAGGAGATCATTTACATTTAAGATTGATGCGCGGGCAACTGGATGGGGATTGCGATTACGATTTGAAAGAAACGAAAATTCAAAGGGTAAGAAATTTCGTTTCAAGAAACCTAAACTAGAAAAAGGTTCCGTTCCTACAGGTTTTACAAAATCGACTTATGAGTTGGAGCAAAGTTTTGAGGGTGTAAAAGAACGTATTGAAAAAACGGAATCTATCATTAATGATGCTGGTGATCGTAACTATGCACGTAACGGAGATTTCACACACTATTGGGCCGATAACGATCTGCAATGGGATAAGAACCTAAACGGTAATTTGCGCGCTGGTAATTGGGCAACAGGTTATAACGCTGGAACAACAGATCCTACAAAGGGTTATCATATGCACGTTGATGACAAAAAGTTTGGGTATCCTGTAGTTGCTGTTATTAACAAAAATGGTCAATTCGGTCAAGCTAAAAGGTGGCTTGGAATGCCTCAAGAAATGCCAGCTAGTTTTCGAAATGATTTCCAGCCAGGTGATACGTACACGATCGCTTTAGATGTATGGACGGAAACAGCAAATAACAAAATAGCGGTAGGATTACACCACTTTATTGAGGGTAACAATACAATGGGCTTTCATAGTGGAGGTACGCCAGAATTGACCATCGAACCTGTTAAAAAGTGGGTTCGAGTTCATACAACAATGAAATTACATGATAAATCAGATATGAAAAAAGGGTTTAGTTTATATATTTATGGTGATCGTTCTGCTGATGGTAGTGAGTGCTACTTCAAAAATGTATCCGTGTTAAAAGGATCTATGCCAAAAGCATACGCTCCGTCTCCGGAAGATGGGGTAAAAGAAAATGTATTCAGCCAGAAAGTAACGGAGATTACGCGGAACGCCGAAGGGATAACAAGTGATGTAAAAAAAATACAGGAAATACAAACTCAGCAAGGGGAAACACTGACTCAAGCTACTACAACGATCCTGCAACAATCTGAAGAATTGAAGCTAGCAATGAAAAAGAAAGATGTTGAAGCTTATGTAGGTGGTTTAGGTACTGTCAACGAGTTGCGTGATGCTAATTTTACGTTAGGACCGAAATATTGGTTTTGGAATAGCGGTAATGGGGCTACTGGTGCTGTTGATACGAATTTAAAATACAAAGGTATGAATACATTTGCAATTACTGTTACTGGACAGTCCCAAGATCGTTGGTGGGGACTTACAAGTCAATTTATTGAGTGTCAGGTTAACGAAGACTTTGTTGCATCAGGTTATTTCAATACTGACGGGAAAACACCTATTGATGGTGGCGGTGCATTTATTGAAATTGAATGGTGGACTGCTGACAAAAAAACTCGCATTAAGACAGCTAGAACGAATATCACTGTTGTAAATAACACATGGGTTCGTGCTGTATGCACAGATAAAGCACCAGCCAATGCAGCGTTTGTAAGATGGCGTTATTACGTTACAAGAAATGGACGTTTATGGTGTGCTGCACCTATGTTACAACGTGGCACTATAGCTACAGAATTTTGGTTACATCCGAAAGATCAAACGGATGCTGACAAAATGATAGAGGATATTGCTAATAGAGTAGCAACTAAAGATTATGATAAAAAAGTAACCGAATTAGAAAGAAGTATCGCTGCTAATGAAGAAGGCGTTACTATCATTTCGGGAAAACAGGAAAGTTTTATTAATGAGACCTATAATGCCTATGTAAAGAAAACAGAATCTAAGTTACAGGTATTAGACGAAGGAATCCTTGCACAGATTTTAAAGGATGGCATCGTTACTGCCATCAATATGGCTCCTGGAAAAATTACAATTAATGCTGCAAAACTGGATATTAATGCAGATACAGTGGTCAAATGGCTAACAGCAAAAGGTATTGATGCAAATCTCATTAGAATTAGTGGAGATAAAATTACAATTGATGGTGAAGAAGGCGTAATAGTTAACATGTTAGATTTTCTATTCAAAGACGAATGGGGAACAAAAACAACTGCGGTATCAAGACGAAACCTAATAGCAGATCCCGACTTTTCTAGTGTTACAAAGAAAAACATTGGACATAACGATTATTATGGGTTTGAAGGTGGATACGGTCTTACTTGGAGGTCATGGGGAAATGTCGTAATAGAAAAGAATACACATATATTTGATTACGAGCAAATGGTGAATGCTGCAAGGGTAGATATGTATAACTATCCAGAAGCAATCGTGAATAATGGGATACATCCTGGAAATGAATACACAGTATCTGCTCATTTTAGAACAGCAATGATAAATGGGGTACGTAAAACAGGGAAACCGCGTTTACACGTATGCTGCGTTAAATTCCGAGACAATGTAAGTTACGATATATGGAATGAACAAAAAATGGACTTTCCTGAACCGTCTACCTACTATGGAGAAATCAGAAGATACTCTTTCACTTTCAAAGTGCCAACAAACTATATTCCGCAACAGCACGCATTAATTATTAAAGTTTGTTCTGGAAATGCTGACATGAGACAAGGGACAGCAATTTGTGTAAGTGGTGTAACGTTATACAGTGGCAAATATGCATCTATGTATAATTGGGATCGTGCTGCAGCAGAAAGAGCAGATGGCATTCAGCCGTTTAACGCACTTGCTGTAGGCGGTGTGAATAACAATATATCTCCAGCACCAGACGGACAAACGTTTGATATAAGTACTGAAAAAGAAGTTAAAATCTTTAGGAATATACGAGCAATGCAGGGAGTTAACTTAGGTGGCGGTGGATTCCAACAATGGGGGCATATTCGTTTTACAGACGGTAATGCTGGAGCTGGTTTTTATACAAGTACTCCAAGTGGTTGGAAATTTAACGCACTTGGATAGAAAGGAGAAATAAGAATGAATGAGAATCAAATGATGCCACTTCAAGCAGGTGAAGGCTTTCCTTTTGTGGGGAGGCTGGTGGATGCAGAGCGCACAGAGACAGGGATTTTTGTTCAAATACCTGCTGATATGTTAAATAATGCAGGTCTTCAAAAAGGTGTTAGCAGGGTTGAAGTATGGAGAGAGATGGATGGGACAGTAAAGTTTCGAATTGCCACGCTGTGTGAAATATGTAAACGAGGGGCGCGTTTGTACCCGCTAGATATGGGATTTGCGAAAAAGAACATTTGTTTAGATTGTTATGCATCACTTACAGGGAATTACCCATCTCAAGAACCGCCAACACCAACTAATGAAAATAACACACAAACAGAGCAGGAGCAGCAATAGCTGGTCTTTTTTATTTTGAAAAGGAGGAAAGAATGTGGATCGTATTGATGTACTATTAAAAACTTTTATTGCCACTTTTGGTGGCTTCTGTGGGTATTTTTTGGGAGGATGGGATGCAACATTGAAAATCTTATTGACGATGGCAGTTATTGATTATTTAACTGGCATGATTGCAGCAGGATATAACGGAGAATTAAAAAGTAAAGTTGGTTTCAAAGGCATCGCCAAAAAGGTGGTGCTTTTTCTTTTGGTCGGAGCGGCCGCTCAACTAGATTCAGCACTGGGAAGTAACAGCGCAATTCGTGAAGCGACTATTTTCTTCTTCATGGGTAATGAGTTACTTTCACTTTTAGAAAACGCTGGTCGTATGGGAATCCCCTTACCTTCAGCATTAACAAATGCAGTTGAAGTTTTGGGTGGAAAACAAAAACAAGAAGAGAAAAAGGGAGATGTTCAATAATGGAAATTAGAAAAAAATTAGTTGACCCAAGTAAATATGGTACAAAGTGTCCGTATACAATGAATCCAGAATTCATTACAGTCCACAATACGTACAACGATGCTACAGCAGAAAACGAAGTATCTTATATGATTCGTAATGACAACCAAGTGTCGTTTCATGTCGCGGTAGATGATAAAGAAGCAGTACAAGGAATCCCTTTAGAGCGTAACGCCTGGCATACTGGCGACGGTAACGGGAATGGTAATCGTAAATCTATCGGAGTTGAAATTTGCTACTCTTTAAGCGGTGGAGATAGATATTATAAAGCGGAAGACAATGCAGCTATCGTTGTAGCTCAACTAATGAAACAGTACAATATTCCAATTCATAAAGTTCGTACACACCAATCATGGAGTGGGAAGTACTGTCCTCATCGTATGTTGGCAGAGGGGCGTTGGAATAACTTTATTGAAAGGGTTCAACATGCATATAATGGAGGTAGTAGTCTAATTAACTTAACGCCTACTCCATCTTTCAGTGGTGAAACAGGTATTGCATATATTGGAGGAAATAGCGTTAATCTTCGTAAAGGTCCAGGCACTGGATACGGGATTATTCGTCAATTAGGTAAAGGAGAATCTTACCAAGTATGGGGTGAGTCAAACGGTTGGTTAAACCTTGGTGGCGATCAATGGATTTATAATGATCCATCATACATTCGTTATACAGGAGGAAAAGTACCAGCATCTTCTAAACCTTTAAATGATGGCGTTGGTGTAGTGACTATTACAACTGATGTATTACGTGTTCGTAAAGGTCCAGGAACTAACTATGGCATCGTGAAAAATGTGTATCAAGGTGAAAAATATCAAACGTGGGGATATAGAGACGGTTGGTATAATGTTGGAGGCGACCAATGGGTTTCTGGTGAATATGTGAAGTTTGAAAAATAAAACATATTACTGTACAAAAGAATAGTTTTATGAATAAAAAGTGGTATCTGATTCTATAAGTAGATAATTATATATTGCTTTCCATCTTTATAGATGTTAGTGTAAATATAACCTTTTCTTATTTATCTATGAACCAGTATCTGTAGAACGAATTGATTCATTTTAAAAAATCCCCTTTTACACTTATGTGTGGAAGGGGATTTTTTTTATGAGATTTAAAATTTACTCTTAGATAATGCTTTAAGTATTGGTTTTACAATTAAACTTATTAAACGAAATCCTCTAAATATTGACCGAATAACTTTCATAGTATTATCCCCTTAAATTAAGTAAATCATACCAATTTCATGCAACAACTGTAAATATTAGTTTTTGATTTATTGACGGAACAGAACAATCGTTCTATAATTTACAAAAAAACAAACGTTCTTGTGGAGGTCATCTTATGAATCGTTTACTTACATGCTCATTCAATCAAAAAATACCAATTGAATTAATATATTTAAACGGTTCAGGAGATTTCTCTCAAAGAACTGTGATTGTTAGAAAGATATATGAAGATCGTATATTGGTGTATTGCATGAAAAAACAACAAGTTAGAACGTTGAAATTAGCTAATATACTATCTGTTGATAAAGTAAGAGCAAAATATCAGCATGCTTAAAAATACATAATGAGGTGATGCTACATGTCAACAGCAATTCCAAAACCACCAAAGAAGAAAAGTGGCTCTAAAAAAGAACCTAGACCGTATATGGATGAATTCGAACAACAAGAAGCTGCAGAATTGATTCAGTATGCAAAACAGGATGATACAGAATTAGTTTTTACTGTATATAGAAAATATAAAGAACCCGAAGTTATCAAAGGGAAAATTGTTAAACTGGAACAACAATTAGGTAGAATTGTAGTAAGTGTCGGATTCAATGAACTACATAAAATACAATTTATGGACATTTTAAAAGTTGGGACACCTAGTTATTAGAACTGGGTGTTTTTTTATTTGGTCATAAAATCCCCATCAAAGTAAAACTTGTCCATTAAGTTGTTTACAATCCCGTTGAAATAAGCGAATTATACTTCCTCCACACTTAATATAATCCCATTTCATCAGCTTCTTCTTTAGATATCGTTAGGTCATTTCCATGAATAAAAGAGTGTCTTGTTGCAGTTGTTGTATATGTATGTGTGGAGGACTCCTTTGACTTGTCTTCTTCTAACCAATTATAAAAAGGTACTTTTGTATTTGGTTTTGACGCCTTAGGATTACTTGTGTTAGCTTTTTTATGTATTTTAGATAGTTTGATATTATCACTATAAACTTTCGTAAATAAAGCTTGTACAGTGTCTGTGAGAGTACCGTTGTTTTTTAAGAATCTATCAATTTTCCCTAGCGCATTGAATGCAAGACGGAATAACCCCTTATCACAATTGCTACCCACACGTAACCCGATGATAGATGCATTTGTTTTTAGGATATCATGATAAGTGCCAGCTTTAATTGTATGATACATCATTTCTTGGAATTCATTCACATAATAAGTATGGATTCTTTCGAACTCTTTTTGGATATCATTTTGTGCTTCTTCTAATTCATTTTCAATTGATTCTGTTACAGATACTATATCATTATTTTTTTCTTGTTTTAAAGAATTAAAAGAGTTAATAGAGTTATTATAGTTAGAACTCGTTTTTTCATCCTCTAGGCTTACAGTATCAAGGGTTTCAGCGTTTTTCTGTTCTGCAACCTGTTCTGCAATGTGTTCTGCATCCACATAAAATACTTCTTTCATGATTGTTGTAAAATTAGCGTGCATTTTCAATACAAATACATACTTATTCTTGCCATCAGCTAATCCAGCAACTACTACTGCATCAGTTTTTTTCAATGAACGAACAGCTTCATTCACAGTTCTTACAGAACAGCCAGCTTTACGTGCTAATGTTTCAGCAGAAATTTTACATATACCATTCCCTGAAAGCATGTATACAATGTGATCCATAATGTCTTTTCGTTTAGAACGCGTAGGAAATAAACTTTCAAAGCTTTGATTATTCGCATTAACACGCTTTCTAATAGCTTCGATAATTTCATCTTTCTTTTGTGAACATAATTTGTTTACTTGCATATATTTTTGAACGTCCTTATTATAGGCTGTGATTTTTTTCTTCATAACGGTCTGTCTCCTTTTTGGAAACAAAAAAGCAACGTCACCAATAATTTGGTAAACGTTGCTTAATAGGCCCTGCATGATGTACAATAATTCATGAGAGTATAGCAAGTGTTTACCTGGCGCAATCAGGTGGACGGTATATAGAGTGTTGATCGCACTGTATATACACGCTGTGCTCTTTTGTTTATATGTTGTGCGGTACTCATATGGTACTTGTTTATTTTTATTTGAGTGTTTTAGATGGAAATAAGCGTTTTATACGTTTTAAAAGTGTTTATTTATCAGTGTGTGTTCTTATGTGATACTTTTTGTAAGTTGAGTGGGAATAGTATTTATAAAAAGGTCCATCTATTGCTTATGCATAGATGGATCTTTTTTATTTTGGTATTAATACGAACGAAACTATAAAAGTTTATGAAAATGTTCGTTTTTAAATTGACAAAACTACTTCGTCGAGTTAATATGATTATGTAATTCAAACGAAAAGTGAATATTATAGCCGTCGTATAATATCGGGGATATGGCCCGAAAGTTTCTACCTAGCTACCGTAAATGGCTTGACTACGAGGCGTTTGTATAAAGATGAGGGGAAACTTGTCTTTGTTTATAGAACGCTTCCATGTATATATGCAATGGAAGCCTTTTTTATTTCTCGGGATAAAAGAGGGCTAGGGTGAAATACGGCGAGTAATCATATAACGGGGGAAACATAGGATGAAACGCTATTTTCAGTTTGATGAGCTCGGTACGAATTATAAGACTGAGTTCATAGCAGGGTTAACGACATTTCTATCTATGGCTTACGTACTATTTGTCAATCCTGCTACGCTGTCGCTTGGAAATGTTAAAGGGTTACCAGCAGGTACAGGGATGGATCCAGGTGCAGTATTCGTTGCTACGGCATTAGCGGCAGCGATCGGTTCGTTAATTATGGGTATTTTCGCGAAGTATCCAATTGCTTTAGCGCCAGGTATGGGGATTAACGCGTTCTTTGCTTATACAGCAGTCTTAACGATGGGTATTCCGTGGCAAACGGCCATTGCCGGAACATTAATGTCAGGTATTATCTTTATTATTCTTACTGCTTCAGGTATTCGTGAAAAAATCATTAATGCAATTCCATCGGAGTTAAAGTTTGCAGTAGCAGCAGGTATTGGATTATTCATTGCTTTCCTTGGATTCCAAAATGCCGGAATTATCGTGAAAAACGATGCGGTTCTTGTTGGGTTGGGGGACTTAACAAAGGGCACAACGTTACTAGCAATCTTCGGGGTTGTTACTACGATCATCTTCATGATTAAGAAAGTTAATGGTGCAGTATTCTACGGTATGATTCTTACAGCGATCTTAGGAGTTGCAACAGGATTAATTGATACTCCGAAAGCTGTGGTGGGAGCAATACCAAGTCTAGAACCAACGTTCGGCGTGGCGTTAACGCACTTCGGAGATATTTTCACAGTTCAAATGGGGATTGTTATTATAACGTTCTTCTTTATCGATTTCTTTGATACAGCAGGTACGCTTGTAGCGGTTGCAAATCAAGCAGGGTTAATGAAGAACAATAAATTACCACGTGCAGGAAAAGCGTTATTTGCAGATGCGATTGCAACTGTAATTGGTGCGATTTTAGGTACATCAACAACAACGTCTTACATTGAATCGTCTGCAGGGGTAGCAGCAGGAGGACGTTCTGGATTTACAGCAGTTGTAACAGCAGGATTCTTCTTACTGGCACTATTCTTCTCGCCATTATTAAGTGTTGTAACGCCAGCTGTAACGGCACCGGCTTTAATTATTGTAGGAATCTTGATGGTTTCTTCCTTAGGGGAAATTGATTGGAAGAAATTCGAGATTGCAGTACCAGCATTCTTTACAATTATCTCTATGCCACTTACGTATAGTATCGCAACTGGGATTGCCATTGGATTTATCTTCTATCCAATTACAATGGTTGTGAGTGGTCGTCGTAAAGAGGTTCATCCAATTATGTATGTTATGGGAGTTTTATTCGTACTATATTTCATCTACGTTCGTAAATAAAAGGGGTTTTTTAAAGGTCTAGACTTAAGGGGAGTCTAGACCTTTTTGCGTCTTCAGAAAATCTTAAGGATTTCCGAGCGTTTTTCTTCAGAAGTTTTCCTATAATAGAAGTTAGGGATTAAAAAAGTGATGGGGGAGATATTGTGGCACACGAAACAATACTTGTCGTAGATGATGAAAAAGAAATTCGGAATTTAATTACAATCTATTTAAAGAATGAAGGATATAAAGTATTACAAGCGGGAGACGGAGAAGAAGGATTACGTCTATTGGAAGAAAATGAAATACATCTAGTCGTATTAGATATTATGATGCCGAAAGTGGATGGTATTCATATGTGTATGAAGGTAAGGGAAGCGAAAGAAATGCCTATTATTATGCTTTCTGCCAAAACGCAAGATATGGATAAGATTTTAGGATTAACAACAGGGGCAGATGATTACGTAACGAAGCCCTTTAATCCATTAGAGTTAATTGCACGAATTAAATCTCAGTTACGCCGTTATATGAAAATGAATGGTTTCGCTGTCCAAAATGAGGACGAGTTAGAAATTGGGGAGATGAAAATCAACATCTCGACCCATAAAGTTGTTGTAGAGGGAGAAGAAGTGAAACTAACTCCGAGGGAATTTTCAATTTTAGAATTGCTAGCTAGAAATCCAGGTATGGTGTTTAGTGCGGAGCAAATTTATGAAAAGGTGTGGAACGAACGATCTTTCCAGTCTGATAATACTGTAATGGTGCACATTCGGAAAGTGCGTGAAAAGATTGAGGAGAATCCAAGGAAACCTAGATATATAAAAACAGTATGGGGAGTGGGGTATAAGATTGAAAAAGATATTTAATCCGTTTACTTATATAAGGAAAATAAGAGAATTAATTGAGAAATTAGTAAAGAGCGTACGAAAGAGTATAAGGATTCAATTGATTACTACTTTTGCTGCTTGTGCGTTATTAGGAGTTTTGTCAGCGAAGGGAGCTGCGCCATTTTTTGAGAATGCGAATCGTCAAGCAACTATCGATTATCGGGCTGGTATGGAACAAATTAATCACCAAGCTCAAGGAGCGGCAAATAGTTCGGTTCATGAAAATAAATTAGAAGCTATATCAAATATGATCGAAATGGAGAACCAAAATTTAGAGCAAGGGTCTAGAGCTTTAAAGATATTGGTTACTGATGAAAGTGGTAAAGTTTTATATAAAACAAAGCAAGCGCAAGAAGAGCAAATCGATTTGCATAATACGATTCGTAATGCAGCATCATTTGCGATTAATTATACAGATGGTAGAAATGTATTTGAAAGTACAAGAAAAGAGTTTATATCTTTTTCACCTATTACTATTGAAGGAAAGAATTTGTACATGTTTGTTAGCGGAATTCCAGAGGGAGAGGTAATGTATGACACGAAAGAAGGGCCATTCCCGTTTTTAATTGGTGTTCTTGTATTCATTTTCTCTTTCTTCTATATAACAAAGAGAAAGATGAAGCAGATTGAAGCAATGGCACAAGGTGTAAAGGAAATAGAAAGAGGCAACTTAGCGTACCGCATTGAGAAAAAAGGTGAAGATGAGATTGCAGCTTTAACTGAGAATATTAATAATATGGCAGAAGAGCTTATGAATAATATAGAAAAGGAACGTAAATTAGAGAAGCAAAAGAATGAGCTTATTACGAATGTATCTCACGATTTACGCACACCGCTGACTTCTATTATGGGCTACTTACGATTACTTCGAGATTCTAAATATGAAAATAAAGAACAACACGATGAGTATACGAGAATTGCTTTTGCAAAGTCGGAGCAGTTAAAAAATTTAATAGAAGATTTATTTGAGTATACGAAGTTAACAAATGAACAAGTTGTATTAGAAAAACAGGAAGTTTGTATGAATGAGCTACTCGAGCAATTAATAGAAGAGTTAGTACCGCAGGCGGAAGAACATGGACTTACGTTTGTTAAGAAGTTTCCTGAGGAACGTGCTTATGCATCGATTGATTCGGAAAAGATGGTTCGTGTATTTGATAATTTACTAATGAATGCGATTAAGTATAGTAAAGATGATGCAGATATAAAAGTTTCTCTTCAAAGGCAGCGTAGGGATATACAAATTGTAATTGCGAATCATAGTGAAGAGTTTACGAGAGAAGAGTTAGCGAATTTGTTTGAACGTTTCTATAAGAAGGATCAATCTCGAAGTAGAGTAACGGAAGGGTCGGGACTCGGTTTAGCGATTGCGAAAAGTATTGTTGAGTTACAAGGTGGTAGTATTCGAGCGGAATATAGGGATGGTATTATTCAATTTATCGTTTCGTTACCAATTATAGAAAAATAATAAATGAATAGAATGATATGTGATAAAAAGGCTTATTTTAAAAGAAATAAGCCTTTTTATATTTTTTATAAAAACATATTGACGATTAGAGCTTAGAGGTGTAATATAGAACAAGTCGCCGATGACAATAACGTCGCAAGCGACAAACGAAATGAAAAACTTAGTTGACATCAAATAACGAAAGTGTTAACATAAGGAAGTCGCAAATGAGCGGCTAAGTAGTTCTTTGAAAACTGAACGAAACAAACAACGTGAAACGTCAATTTTTATTTTAGATGCTAGACAAACTAACTTTATTGGAGAGTTTGATCCTGGCTCAGGATGA
>NZ_JBPWAP010000081.1:0-17251 GCF_051776705.1 Bacillus cereus group sp. BceL291
AGGGTTTATTTCGTATGCTCATTTTTAAGAGGATTATACTGTTTAAAAGTTTGTTCATTTCAATTAATGGAAAACCGTAGAGTTTCTATCCTTAAGTTGATGGGCATGTGAAGTCCCCCCAAATCGTTGTATTTCTGGTAAAATCCCTTCTTCATTTAGTGCACGGATGGCACCTATATAAGCGCTTCCCTTTACCCCGCCACCTTCAAATACTAAGTTACGAAATGGATATGCCATTCTATACCTCCAATAGAGAAATTTCCGATCTGTTATAGTATCGGAAGTATATTGAAATATATTCCAAATGGTATTAAGAAAGTTTCATGCCCTCCGATACGTATGGCGGAATTATCTTTATTCAATGGATGAATTGTTTGAAAGAGAAGGAATCTGCTTGGAATGGTAATTTAGTAGGATAGAAAACAGAAACGGAGCGTGTCTTTGGATGCACTGACTAATATCCCCTTTTGAAATCGTATATAACGTAACTTCTTTTCCGGTGCCTCCTCCTAGTAAAATCACGAGTCAGAAACCAAAAAACAATCTACATTGCATAAAGCCCTCACTCTCTTTAACATACAATCCAGTGAAATAATTTGTTTCAAATACGTAGAAATATGGTTTAACCAGCAATCAATGATCAGGTCTTCTTACCCTAAATAAACCTAAATCTATTTGTTTCCATACAGGAAGAGATAAATAGTTTTGTTCCCATTCATGGAATAGTACAATCTATGCAAAATTACATATCTAATTAATTGCTTTTAATGTTATATTTTAATAGCGATGAATGCTATTATTTCATAAGTTGTCAACAAGCGTTATGTACGAGAAAAAGGAAGGGGCCAAATAGACCTCTTCCTTTTTCTGCCAATTAACTGAATTATTCTCAGGTAAAAATTTAAATAGTGATGCTCATTTACAGACGTCTAATTATACATTTAACATGCTAGCTTTGCTTGATGCTAGAAAAATTAAAGATGGTAGCATTAAGTTATTAAGAGACAATAATTCATCAACACGAAGATAGATTTATTTTGGCTAGATAAATCTGGTGATAAATATACAGCTCATGAAGTAACAGAAAGTGTTTAAGTGAATGGGCAAACGAAAGATAATAGTAAATGGGTTTACAAATAGAGTCACATCATTCAACACAAAAGTTTCATGACTTTCAAATAGAGATCTTCAAACTCGCTAAAATGGACGCGAAAAGCACCTAATGTATCGATATAAGTAAAAATCACATCTTTTTCATTAAAGTGGATACCTTCCTGCGCTAAGTCATAGCTATCATCAAGGCTGTATAAATCAAAATATTCTTCTTCCCAATACAGGCCTCTGTTTACTAGTAATCGTGTAGAGTAAGTAATAGCTTGTTTAACATTCCATTTCTTATCTACTAACTTTTCAGTCATAATAGAAAGAAGGACATACCTATTCATATAACCGATAGTCAAATATATCCAGTTATTATTTTATATTGAAATAAATAAGGGTTCAAAGTTATTTTGTGAAAATTATACAAAAAGTAATAATTCATCGTTCACCCAACAATAGATAATCTAGGTAAAGAAAAATACTAGAGAATATCACAGTGTAGTAGTCTCTAGTATCTTTTCATAGTATTTTAACGTCTATGCAATACTGAGGGATAAAAAAGGACCTCTTACGGAAAGATAAGAGGTCATCAAGAAGATAAAAATGTTGTATTTGAAACACGCGAGTTTCTAATTCACATCATAACACAATATATCTATATATTCAATATATACATTAAAAGTAAGTAATGTATGGTCAAAAAACACACGTAATATTAATTTGGGACCGCATGTTTCCTCCTGTTATCCTATTTCTTCTACAATGGCGTGATTGTAACAATGGATGGTATCCTCTGTATACTGATGAGCAATTGTAGCAAGTTCTTCTAAAAACATACTATACTATAAAATTAAATTAACAAATATTATTTAATGGAGATCCATAATGAATAAAACAGAACTAATTAACCAAGTATCCGAGAAAACATCACTTACTAAAAAAGAGGCTACCGCATCTGTACAAGCTATGCTAGATCAAATTACACAATCTCTTCAAAAAGAGGAATCCGTACAGTTAATTAGATTTGGTACATTTGAAGTACGTGAGCTTTCTGCGCGTACTGGGCGCAATCCCCAAACGGGCGAAGAAATGCATATCCCAGGAGGAAAAGCACCTGCATTTAAAGCTGGGAAAGCTTTAAATGAGGCTGTTAAATAAGGGTTAAATTATCTATCTAAAAAGGAATGGAGATTTTTATCTCCATTCCTTTTTAAATTAATCATATATTTTTTCGGAAAATAATTAACTAGTTATTTATCATTTTCACGATTCCTTTACCCTGCAAACTCTTCTAGTGATAGTATTTGTTTTTTAGATGCTAGGCGCATCTTTTACTGCTAATTTTTTCTTACTTAAATAAACAGCTCGATCCGATTTTTTTGCAACTTCTTGTGAATGTGTCACAACAATTACACATTTATTTTCTTGATGAGCGAGCTCCTGGAACAAATCAATAATGTCATTTGCTGTTTCTTCATCAAGGTTTCCTGTCGGCTCATCCGCAATTAGTAAATCAACATTACAAGATAGTGCTCGAGCAATTGCTACACGTTGTTGTTGTCCGCCGCTCAGTTGCAAGATATTTCGTTTCGCTTCTACTTCTGTAAGTCCTACCTTCTCTAATAATTCTAATGCTCTTACTTTTTTATTTTGTACCTTTACACCTGTAATTTCCATTGCCGTTAATACATTCTGAAGAGCAGTCATATAGGTAATCAAATTATAAGATTGGAAAATTACAGATACATTTTGATTACGGTATCGATCCAAACCAATTTTTCGAATATCCTTGCCATTATACAGTACATAACCATTTTTAGGTATATCCAGCCCACAACCTAAGCTAAGAGTTGTGGTTTTACCAGATCCAGATGGCCCTAAAATCGTGTAGAAATGCCCTTTTTGAAAAGAAAAATTAACATTATCTAGTATCTTTACTTTTTTTCCGTTACTTTCATAATAATAATCTAAGTTTTTAAATTGTAAAATCGTCTCCATATCGAGCCTCCTTATTCATCTTTTAAAAGGATTTGTTTTGGATTTAAGCGTAGAATAGATAATGCTGGCAAAATAGTTGCTAATATAGCAATAGTCAGTCCAATTCCGCCCATTTTTCCTACATCCTCACCCGTTACACTTACATCAATCTTATCAATTGGATCTTCATTTTGGTTTTGTGGAGTATCACCAATTCCAGCTACCATTACACTACCATTTTGTGGATTGTCTTTTTCTTCGCTTGCTGTAGCAATTTCACTAGAAAGTAAGTTATCCCCTACGAATTGAGAAACTTTAGTTCCTGTTGTTAGGGATAATCCAAATGCTAAAATAGCAATACATACCACTTCTACTACGAACTGCGCCATCAGTTTCCATTTTTTCTCTCCAATGGACAATAGAATCCCCATTTCCTTACGACGTGTTTTAATCGATAACATAATAATTAATCCTAAGATAATCGCACCTGCAATAGATACCATATAGATAATCATTTGAGACGTAGAAGCGATATTTTCGATAGGACCAATCATTTGTTTGTACAATGAATCTTGTGCATCTAACTTAAAATACTTAAAATCAATATCAGATTTTTTTGCTTCTTTTTTAAATGCATCAATGTATTGTGGATCGTTCAATAAGTACACAACTTGAATACTACTACTCATACCTTCATCTGTTTCTAATTTTTTTAAAGTAGAGTAAGGCATATATAGTTTATTAGCTGGATTCATCATAGGAGGGGCATTTTGACCCATTGGTTGTTCATTCGTTTCATAAATACCGATAATTTCAATTTCAAGAGTTTCCTTCTTATCCCCTGATTGAACTTTAACTTTATCTCCTACTTTCAAATTGTTTTGTTCCGCTAATCGTTTTTCCATTAAAGCTACATTCTGATCTTGCATCTGTTCTGTAATTGGTTTCCCATCAATGATTTTACTTTTTCCATTTTTAAAACTTTCGTGTAATAAAGTCTTGCGAACTCCTTCTATCATAAGAGAAGAATTCATATCTATTTCTGAACCTGAACCTGATCCTCCCGCTATTGCAACGCTACCTTTTCCTTTTCCTTCTTCTCCTTCTGAAGCTCCTACTAATTTAAACCCATCCGCAATTCCGAAATTATGGGTTATATAATTATAGTCTTTTACATACTTGGACTTCGCTAATTGATCTGTTTCTTTTGTGTTAAGCTTTGGTGGTTTAGGCATCTCTCCCGTTTCCCTAGCTTGTTGACCTAATTTCTCAAAATCAAGACCTAAAGTAACATCTGCACCTAATTTTTTTCTTGCTGCATCCGCAGCTTTTTTTGATGCATTTTGAATTGTGAATCCTGCCAACACTAAATTTGTAACAATCAGAAAGACCGCCATCAAAATTAATGATGTTCCTATTCTTTTTTTCATACTGAGAATTGCGCGTTTTATAAAATTCATTTTTCCTAACCTCCTTGATAGTTGTTATTCTATATACACTATCTGGAGTTTATATGAAGATATTCAGTAGATTATCTAAAGATATTAGGTCTTATCTGGAGTGCATATGTAGTGATTTGTTAATATAGTCAAGAAAAGCTGGAACACAAATTAAAATATGTAATCGATTTTGAACATTGGTAAAGAGTCAATCCATTTAATGTGGAATGAGGACAAACGGAATAATAATAGGTATAAAATATTAGTCACCAACCAATTAACTTGAGGAAGGAATACAAACACGGGATAACTCCCTTTATTTATGACCCATACAGTACAAAATGAGATGCTATCGCTAGAAAAATTAGCCTCCTGCTTGGAATAACAATGTGGGCATTCTTTTTGCTTCATGACATTTACCACTTCTGATATATCTAGTACCCACACAAAAAGCACATATAAAAAAACCACCGAAAGGTGGCTATATTTTTAAGCGGCACGTGTTTGATCCGTTAATTTCACGTTTTTTGTTAGTCTTTCACCATTTCGATAAACGGTTACTTTAATTGTATCCCCCAATTTTTTCTTTTCATATAAATATTTACGGAATTGAACGACATTTTCTATTTTTTGTTCATCCAATGCAATCACAACATCATACTGTTGTAATCCGCCTTTTTCTGCTGATGATTGACTTGAGATATTCCCCAACATGGCACCACTTGTTATCTCTTTTGGTAATTTTAATTGATTACGTGCAGAATCTGTTATTTTCTCAATATCCAATAACTGTACACCCATCATTGGGCGTTTAACTGTTCCCTCTTTTTCAAGAGACTCTAGGGTTGTTTTGGCTACATGAATTGGGATTGCAAATCCAATTCCTTCCACTGCTTGTTGTGCAATTTTACTCGAATTAATTCCAATGACTTCACCCTGTTCATTAAACAAAGCTCCTCCACTATTCCCAGGATTAATAGCGGCATCTGTTTGAATTACCTGTGCTTGCCAATCAACTTGTTGATTTCCGAGGGTACTAACAGGTATTTCTCGTTCCTTGCTACTAATAATCCCCTTTGTTACACTACCTTCTAGTCCCAATGGATTCCCAATGGCTATTACCGTTTCCCCTGTACGAATTTTTTCTGAGTCTCCAAGTGTTGCGACTCTTTTTACATCTACCCCGTCAATTTCTAATACCGCTAAATCTAATAATGGATCTGTCCCTACTACTTTAGCGGGAACCTTTTTACCATTATTCAATTTCACTTCTACTTTATTCGCACCGTCTATCACATGATTATTTGTAACAATGAAAGCCTTATTGCCGTTTTTTTTATATATGACCCCCGACCCCGAACCAGCTTCTTCTGATTGATCTTGCGTATTAAATGAATCTGCATTTTGTTTATAGTTAATGACACCTACGACAACTTCTTTTGCAGATTCAATCATATTTTGAGGATTGCTCACATCTTCTGGTTTGTAAGAGATCGGCGTAGCCTGATTTACTTCGTTATGCTTAGGAGATTGACCTGCACTTCCTTTGATTTCATTTATATAAGGCGTGGTCAATCCAATGGTAATTGCACCAATCACTGCACCAATTATTCCTGTGAAAAAATACCCTGTTTTTTTATAGACTTTATTCCTATTGCTTTCTGTTTGATTTGTATCATAGTGTCCCATTGTGAACATCCCTTTCTCCTTTAATTTACAATTGAATATCTTTATCTTGATATTTGAAATACGATGTATGAATGTAATATTTAAGAATCATCATTTCAAAAAAAGAAAATTTTACCTTTGGGCATGGTTTAAACATACATCAACTGTTTTTTCGTAGGGGTAACATTATATTTGAAATTTCCTATGAATATATGTATGACGATATTCAAACCCACTTCAAACTTGTTTCTAAAAAAAAGAGCCTATTCGGCTCTCAACAAATAGTGTATTCAATGTACAAAGTAGCATGCGTGTTTATACAGGTGGTTTGCAAAAAGTGGAAACAAGGGACAATAAACATCCATTAGCCTATTTATTCTTTTGTTATAAACTTAGATCCTAGCATTCTCGTGAGAATGGATGGTAATAAGTTTGTGTGTAAATAAGAAGGAAGGGATAAAATTTGATAGATTGTGTAAGTCGTCAACATCATGTATCATTCCTTTCTATTTGGTACATGTATCATACAAACTTAATCTGTATTCTATATGGAGTTAATCTAGAGTTATAGTAAAGACTTTCCGTACCTAATTATGGAATACAAAAATAGAGAGAATCAATTTGATCCTCCCTATTTTTATTCACTAGACTTATATAGCTTTCTTTTATTTACACTTGTGTATTTATTTAAGCACGGCGCTAATTTTAATTTTTGTTTTTTCTCTTTTATGCGACTATTATTCGAATGAGGGGCCATCCACAGTTGTACATCTAATAAAGAAAGAATGATGTTTGATTCCAGTGACATCTTGATTACCTCCCTCTGTCTTGTTATGTATATAACCTATCTCATGCATCTGGAGCTGATTTGAAATACATGTAGTTTTCTTGTGAAGTTTTTATAGTGTTTCTAATACGTCTCCACATCAACTCCAGATTAGAAGGTTATAATGACTACAAGAGGTGATATTATGAAGAACTATCACATTCTGGTGGTAGAAGATGATCAAGAAATACAAGAATTAATCAAACAATTTTTAATGACACAACAGTATAAAGTTATAGTTGCATCAGATGGATTAGAGGGCATGAAACAATTTAATAAGCAATCCTTCGATTTAATTCTTCTAGATGTGATGATGCCAAACCTGAATGGATTTGAAGTTGCCAAAATGATTCGAAGTCAGTCAAATATACCAATTATTATGCTAACCGCGCTAGAAGAAGAACAAGATCAAATGAAAGGATTCGACCTTGGAATCGATGATTATATTACGAAACCTTTTTCTTTTCATGTTTTGATGAGACGAGTCGAAGCGGTACTGAGAAGAAGTAATAATCAAAGTACGGATAATCATTTTGTATTTAGAGAACTACATGTCGATGGCGATGCATATAAAGTATATGTAAATAAAATCGAGGTTCCCCTAACGACAAAAGAATTTGAAATTTTGCAACTACTACTTCAAAATGAAAAAAAGGTACTCACAAGAGAAAATATCGTAGAAAAAATTTGGGGATATGAGTATGCCGGAGACACACGAATGATTGATACACATATGAAAAACATACGAAAAAAATTAGATATACCCTATATTAAAACAGTAAAGGGCATTGGTTATAAAATCGATGAATAAAATTGTAAAAATCATGAAGATGAAGAGAATTACCTATAAACTCTTTATGACTACATCCCTCATTTTGTTAGCCTTTGCAACCTTAATTTATGTAACTTTATACTTCTTTCTCCCTAAATTTTATGAAAAATACAAAACAGATCAGCTTCAAACGGGAATCGAAGAAATAATTGATAAATCTAAAGATCTTACGCTTCAAAATGCAACACCACTTGTTGATGAATATGCCCAAAAAAATAATGCAGTGATATATCTTCAAGATAATGAGGGAAGGATTATTTATTATCCTTTTCTTCAAAGTACTTTTCAAGGGAGTACTATTCAAGAGGGTACTGTTCGAGGGAGTACTGTTCAGGGGGGTACTCCGGCAAAAGGTTTTGTTACAACAGTACCAATAAAAGGTTTGGCTCAATCTCGTAATTCATATGAGGCTACCAAGCCAATACAATTCCAAGATGTTAACTTAACACTTGTGGTGTTCGCAACATTTCAACCAATCGATGAAGCTTCACAGGTCTTGGTACGTTTTCTACCCTATATTAGTATCATTGTACTGGTTATTGGTTTAGGAAGTGCTTATCTCTATTCAAGGTTTATTACTAAACCACTTATTTATATTAATAAAGGTGCACAAAAGATGGCAAACTTGGATTTCTCTGAAAAAATTGAGGTTCGTTCTATGGATGAATTAGGAGAATTGTCCAATAGCTTGAATGATATGTCCATAAATTTACAACAAGCAATTTTTGATTTACAAAAAGCGAATCAGCAATTAAAAAGTGATATTGAAAAAGAAAGAGAAATAGAAACAAAGCGAAGGGAATTCTTTGCTATTGTAGCACATGAATTAAAAACTCCTCTTACTGTTATGAAAGGATACTTAGAAGGGATGATATATAATATCGGCCCTTATCAAAATCGTGACCAATATTTAAAGAAAAATTATCAAATAATTGAAAGTCTGGAACAACTGGTTCGCGAAATTTTAAGCATGTCAAAATTAGAACAACATACCTTTAAACTTCAAGTGGAAGAAGTAAATCTTTCGAAATCAATAGATACAATCACAAAAAACCTCGAATTTTTTGCTTCTCAAAAAGGCATTCAAATAATAAAAGAAGTCGATTCTGACATTTTTGTTTATACGGATTATGTTCTTTTAGAAAAAGCTTGTAAAAACATCATTCATAATGCGATTATGTATTCACCGTATAACGAAAAAGTCTATATAAAGTTAACAAAGGATTCTAAACAAAACAACATCCAAATGCGAGTTATCAATACAGGTGTCAAAATAAAAGAAGAAGATATACAACATATTTTCAAACCATTTTATCGAATCGAAAAGTCAAGAAATCGAAATACGGGAGGGAGTGGCTTAGGGTTATATATTGTAAAACAAATTTTTGAATCCCTTTTTATCACGTATTCTATAAATAATACCAAACAAGGCGTAGCATTTTTAGTTACCATTCCATTATCCAGCAAATAAACAACAAAAGAGTCTCCATCTCATCCTTAGAAGTGAAATGGAGATTCTCCTTTTTTTAAAAGCTTCAAATCATAGATTCTTTTTTCATTTCTATTGTCTTTAAAGACAACCTGTATTCAAAAGTTTACTTTAAAAGGTTCTGTTGCAAAGTTTTGAAGACTAAGCTAAACTTTTGCAACATAGAGTTAGGAGAATCATACATGAAATATTTTAAAGGAGAGCAATTTAAACAAGATATTATTTTGGTAGCCATTGGCTATTACTGTCGTTTGTTTTAGGGGTACGGCAACGATTCTTTCTTTTGTTGCCACTCACAAGTGATTAAATCAAGAAGGTCAAAGGAAATTGGAACAAACATAGTTTAATCTTGGTATATTTTTCAACATACTAAAAGTGCATATCCAACCAAATTTAGTGATAGAGTATGCACCTTAAATTTTTTGTTTATCTTTTTTATGAATACACTTTTGTACATATGCGTTTTAAATAATGATGTCTAATACTAAGGAAATAAATCATTTGCATACAAATAAAGATTACTAATACAACAATTGAACTTTGTAGAACAGACATTTCCTTACTTACTGTTTGTCCTAATTGATGAAACGTTAGAAACGCAAAACTGCTATGAACCATAGCCACTACAATCGGTAAGAAAAATAGTAATATCATTTGTCTTGTTACGATTTGTTTTAACTCACTTTGGCTTAATCCTAATTTTGAAATCATTTGATATTGCTCTTGATCTCGTTCTAAATCAGTAAATAGACGAAAATATAAAAAGCTTAGCGTAAATACAAAAAATACAATTCCCACCATTACACTTGAAATAGAAAGTAATCCGTTTTGTTGTTTCAATTCAATCCATTTTAAATATAAAGATGAAAAGGCATAATAATCCTCTTGATTCGTACCAATGAACTTCATAAGGTTTGTAGAAATCCCACTTGTTTCAGACCAATTTTTAACGATAAAACCGTATATAGTGTAATCTCGGAGTACGCCTTCTTGTTGAACATTTAGCACCTTATTGTAAACAGCATCAGAGACAATAACAGGTTTAACAAACGTGCCCGTAAATTCTGTAATATAAACTGTTTTTTGAACAGCAAGTGGTACTTCTAGTTCACCATGCCTTAATTCAAAAGGTTCTAGATCCTCAGCATATTTGTGATTTTTCTCTGATCGTATAACGATACTTTCATTTTCATTTGTTAATTTCTCTATTTCATACCCTAATTTTTTAGCGTATTCATTATACGTAGAAAGATTAATTAAAACCGGACCACTTTGTACCCTTTTAAATTTTGTTGCTAAAATTTTATATGAAAATTCAGATTCTTTTGATTGTTTTTTTATCTCTTCAATATGCATTTTTTCTTGTATATTCCCCTTATCTGAACGATAGGTAAATGCATATGGTGTCTCATGCTTTGCCAATTCAGGATTTGCAATAGCCGTACAAACTCCAATTGCTGTAAAAGATATTGCAGATATAATTGAAACGATAAAAAACGTTATCGCATTATCTTTCATGCGATACATTAATTCTGAAATAACAAGGAGGTTGGTTCTTTTAAAAAATGTAGTTTCTCTATTTTTTAAAGCAGATAACACATATACACACAATTGAGTAAAGAAAAAATAGGTCCCACATACAATGAATACGACTCCTACTCCTACGAGTAGGAATAATTGATTTAAACGCATGTAATCGACCGCAGCGATACTGTGGTGAATGCAGGAGTAACCCGCTCCAAATAAAATAAGTACCAACAAGGAGATCCAAACAGACACTATTGGCTCAGGTTTTGGTTTTTCCTCTGATTTTATAAGTTCTACAAGCTCATTCATTTTCACCATTTTTGATGTGAACAATGAAATAAGTAGAAATAAAACAAAAAAGGACATTGCTGTTACTACTATTGCCTTGAATGGAAAGTAAAATGCTAACGTTTGCTCTACTCCTAATAAAGACCCACTAACCAGTAAAAACAATTTAGAAAAAACCATTCCTAGTCCGATTCCTACTACTATAGAAGGGATTCCAATCAACATATTTTCGAAAAAAATTAATCGATGAAACTGTTGATGAGACATTCCGTGTAACATTAATAATCCAAACTCTTTTTTTCTATTTTTTAAAAATGCACTAACAGAATAGAAAATAAATAAGAAAGAAAAAACAAAGATTAAGTAATACGATAAATGAAATCCTATTTTCCCAAATGTACTCATGATGGTACTTACATGAGTTAGTTCACCTTGTAGGTTCGGATGAAAGACAAGTAGCCCATAAGTGAAAAAAATCAATACCGCAAATGTACTACTAAAAAAATGACCTAGATATATTCGTTTATTCCGTAAAACATTATTGAGTGCAAGTTGTCGAAAAGTCATGTTTATTTCCCCCTAACATAGAAAGACTATCCATAATTTTTTATAGAATAATGGACGATCGTCTTTACAATTAACTTCATTGAATAACTGGCCATCTTTAATAAAAATTATGCGGTCACAGTAACTTGCAGCAACTGGATCGTGCATTACTAACATCATTGTTGCCTTTTCCTCTTTATTTAATTGTGTTAATAACTCCATTACATCTTGAGAAGCTTTAGAATCTAAGTTTCCTGTTGGCTCATCGACAAGAACCAATTTAGGAGAATGAATGAGTGCACGGGCAATCGCTATTCGCTGTGCGTGTCCATCAGAAATTTCATATGTTCGTTTATTTAAAATTTCACTGTTTCCTAATTTTTTTGAAATAGATTCTACTCTTTTATTTATTCTTTTCACATTTATGCCATCTAATACGAGCGGAAGAACCCTATTCTCTTTTACTGTTAATGTATGCAACAAATTAAAGGATTGAAAAACGAATCCTAACCCCTGTCTGCGAAATAAGGCCAAATCATTGGATGAGAGTTGATACGGATTTTTATTATGAATGAATACACTTCCTGATGTTGGCAAGTCAATAGGAGAAACCATATTCAATAATGTTGTTTTTCCACTACTCGAAGGGCCCATAATCCTAACAAATCCCCCCTCTGTAATTATTAAATTAATATTTTAAAGTGCTATATCTGGAACCTTCCCTGTATATTCTTTACCAAGATCTTTTACTTTTACTATTTTCATATGAGAAATCCCCTCCAATTTTACACATTAAGTATGAGAGTTGATTGATGATCCTCTTATCTCCTGTGCATGTACTATACAAACAAAAGCGAAGTCTTCAAACGGACTCCGCCTTTTCGATGTATCATGAATTATAGTCAGTACTAGTAGCCTCTTCATAATATTTCCTCATACATTCATGTCTCTGTTTATTTCTTAAAAAATTTGCAACAGAACCCAATTTACGTTATTTTCTTGCGGAAATAGGTTGAGACCAAATATCTTCGTCATTTTCATTTAAATGTACTTCAAAAACATATATAGGTTGAGAAAAACCTTTTGTATCAGTGTAGTAATCTATATTATATTTTGTAATGAATAAGGTATCACCTGCTTTGAAAGATCCTATAGGATCAAATTCTCCTTGTTTCAGTTTTTGAAATGCTTCCTTTGGAGAAAGAATTTCGACATCTCGAACATGTGATTTTTTTGTAACATAATCTTTGTAAACAGGCATTTTTTTCCCTTCGTCTTGTAACTCAATTGATGTTTTTATAGTAACATGAGACATATCAGTTTTTGTAATGGAATCAATAGGCATATTTCCAAATTCCTTCATTTGATACGAAATCATTATTCCGATTGCGACAAAACTTACTGTAATGGGAAGGTATAAATATTTAATTATTTTTGTATCTGTTTCATTTTTTTTCAAAAATATAAGAACTATGTTTAGCACAGAATAGCCTAGCATCATGCCTAAAGTATTATGAAGTAAATCGGCTAGTTCCATACTTCCACGTTGCATTGTAAATTCAAGAATTTCAATTAATAAACTTGCTAAAATTGAGATAATTAACATCCATTTTGTTTTTTGAAAAACCTTACTAAATAAAGGGAATAAAATTCCTAACGGAAACAGCATACCTATATTTAAAATAATATGGAAAAAAGAAGAAAACGAAAAGTTATTCCATGCTTTTTTATAAACACTAAGTACATCGAAATCAAACGTTCTTGCAAAAACCATATCATCTGAACGACCAAATGAAGTAGCTGATAATGCAAAGGAATAGTAACCTGCTATTAATACAAACAATATAATTTGTTGTACAGTAAGTTTTGTTTCTCCTTTACATATCTTTTTGTATACTACAAAATAGCTAAAAACAAATACAAGTAGTAACAAGAATGTGAGTAGTATCGTAGGAATCGCATAACTAGCGATTAGATCAAAAATAAAGTTCATTTTACACCTCTGTTTTTATGAATAAAACATTTAATAATTTTTATATATTATTCTAGATAGATTGTTACTCTTAATAAAAATTAACATAGGATTTTATACTGGTATCCTTATTCTATTGATTGCATATGCCATTTCCTTTTAGAGTTATCTTTTTTATGAATGTAACTTTGTACATATGCGTTTTATATAGTGATTTCTAATAATAAGGAAGTAAATAATTTGCTTGCAAATTACTCTTACTAATATAACAATTATGCTTTGAATAGCGGACATTTTCCGATTTGTTTTTTGCCCTAATCGATGCAAAGTTAGAAATGCAAAAACGTTGTGAATCATAGTAACTACAATCTGTAAGAAAAATAGAATCATCATTTGTCTTGTCATTATTGATGGTCTAGTTTTGTATTTCTTCATTTAAATTGTAATACTCGGTCAAATATTTCAAAAACTAAAATAACTTGATATCCCAACACAGATTTTTTCCTGAATGTATCTGTTATTCATTGTAGTAGTGAGATTACTTTTCTCATATTGAATTACCTTACATTTTTCTTACACGCTCGTAATATTTCTGAAAATACAGTTTATAGTTCTCTTAGTAATGACTCTTTTGGGAGATATAGCAAAGAGAGTTTTTTTATATGTACATCACTATACCGAACTAGATTTCGGTATTTTTTTGCAATTTATTATGTTTTCTTTACCAAACACGTATAAAAATCAATATCATGAACGTAAACTACTGAGCAAAAATTTACTTTTGTTTTTATTGAAACATCAAGTTCTTCCTCATATTAAAGTGGAACAATTTTATTACTTAGATTGTCTATTAAATGTGTTCCTAAAATTAGATGTTCAATTTAGATATAATAAATCCCATTTGAAATCTAATCTTATGTATTACAAAAATATGAAAGGACTTTTTATTTTGAAAAGGATGCAAAAGAAGGGTGAGTATTTAAGAGGTACAAGCTTAATCCTTTTACAGGTAAAGCATTGCAAGTGAGATTGAAGAAGGAATAACTCAAATACTAGCTTATCAATCATATAAACATCTTACATGTGCTTTAACCTATAAAATTTTAGCTGCAGAAGGATTGTTACCCCATGTTCTCTTTACTTACATCAGTATGAAAAACCTAGGAGAAACCATATATTCTTGAAAGAGGTTGAAAATTTATGTTCATATTAAGGAAGTTCTTTAACATTACACATTACAAAAAAATTGTACCTGTCATATTACTTTCATGCGCGACACTGATAGGCTGTTCTAATAGTAATACGCAATCAGAATCAACTAAACAAACAAATCGAACCAATCAAGTTAAGCAAGAAAATATAGGTAATCATGCTTTTGCTAAACTTGAAAAAGAATATAACGCTAAGCTTGGTATTTACGCACTGGACACAAGTACGAATCAAACTGTTGCTTACCATGCAGATGATCGTTTTGCATTTGCCTCTACATCTAAATCATTAGCAGTGGGAGCTCTTTTACGTCAGAATTCAATAGAAGCTCTTGATGAAAGAATTACGTATACACGTGAAGACCTATCTAATTATAATCCAATTACTGAAAAGCATGTGGATACAGGAATGACGTTAAAAGAACTTGCAGATGCTTCTGTTCGATATAGTGACAGTACGGCACATAATTTAATTCTTAAAAAGTTAGGTGGTCCATCCGCATTTGAAAAAATCTTGAGGGAAATGGGTGATACTGTTACTAACTCCGAACGATTTGAACCTGAATTAAATGAAATAAATCCAGGAGAAACACATGATACGAGTACACCAAAAGCAATCGCTAAGACGCTTGAATCTTTTACATTAGGAACTGTACTACCATCTGAGAAACGTGAACTGTTAGTAGATTGGATGAAGAGAAATACGACTGGGGATAAATTAATTCGTGCGGGTGTACCAAAAGGATGGGAAGTAGCTGATAAAACAGGTGCAGGATCTTATGGAACAAGGAATGATATCGCAATTATTTGGCCACCAAATAAAAAGCCGATTGTTCTTTCCATCCTTTCTAATCATGATAAAGAAGATGCAGAATACGATGATACACTTATTGCAGACGCTACTAAAATCGTGTTAGAAACTCTAAAGGTTACGAATAAATAAAAATAGGTTAAAAGTTTTCCATTTTAGTCACGTGTATTCTCTGTTAACAGACAAATGCATGCTACTCAAGTCAACTACTCCCACTGAGATGAAGCGTTTCAGTGGGGGCTTGAGTTAGAACTCTAGGTCTTTTCTTCTATCGCTAGACAGTTTGACGCTCTAGAATTCATGCCACCGTAAGGTAACACCCCAAGTATGTTTTGGGTTGGTACTAGCAACGAACTATCGCTTTCCCACTTGCACCACCCTTTCAAAAAAGAGCAATTCTTCCTTGTGGAAGAAGCCACCACTCAGATGAATCCGACGTGTACTACAAGCCTCGACAAGTCGAATACACATGGATGGTTGAAGTACCCACTAAGCTATGCGCGAAGTAACAGCCTTACGTTTGTGCACTTCTAATAGAATCGGCGTTTTCACTTTAAGATTTTCATCTGATACAGTAAGATCAATTACTTCTTGTAATAGACTTTTTACTGTATCTATTTTTATCTTATTTGTTTTTTCTAATATCTTGTACTTCTATTGTTTGATCGTTATGACTGGTACTTGCTCGGTGTCAGAAATTTTACTGTAACCATAATAGAGTAGAAAAAATAATAAAATAATTGTCCAAATAAATATAAACACTTTATAATCATACTTCATATGAAAAACCTCATTTTCCCTATATAAGTGAATGTACATACACCTTATAAATTCAATTACATAAATTATTGGATGTTTTAGTTGTAAAAAATCATTAAAAATTAGAAATCGTTATTCATAAACATATCCAAGAAATCTTCAAAAAAATATCATCTAGGCATTTTAACATTTCATAAAAATGCACAGATGATATTTTTACGTTTAGCTAAGTAATGCTTTTTATGTAATAAATTTTTATCTCTATTTCACCTTAATGTTTATATGTACAAGAGTCTGTGTAGCAACTAGGCTGTACTTTAAATATGTACTAATTTGTGTGTGTGGGAAAGGAAGCACATGTTATTTAAAGTTGTTACTTTAAACCCCTTAATTAGTTGGTAGTCTTCTTCATTCGGACAGAAAGGAAATTTAAAGTGTGCACGTATTTTCAACTCAGGCTCTTTACTACACACACTCCTATCCACATAAAAACATCTATAGCTTTTTGTAACAATACAGAAATTAAAGGAAATAAAAATGAAACAATTTTAATGTTGAGTAACATCTTTGTAACGCAAATGTAACATAAATTATTTAATCATACAATACTTTTTTAACTAATTATCAACAAAGTTCTATTAATATCGCTCAAGTTTAATAATGTTCCCATAGACTATTACAATTAGAGTTGCTTGTGTTTTATCGTTTTCCGACAGAAGACTCCTTCCTCAAAAATGTGAAGGTGTGAAACATCAATTTTAGGTGGGAGATGAATGTCGGTTGGCATAAGCCAACATATTTGCTATCA
>NZ_JBPWAP010000082.1:0-16513 GCF_051776705.1 Bacillus cereus group sp. BceL291
ACCAGAGAATTTCATTAGTAAAAGGGTTCGTTCTCGATCATTCATTTTATTTAGTATCGTTTGGACCTTTGTAATTTCTTCTTTTCTTATCCAATCATCGTCTAATGATGAAACATTTTGTACTTCATGGTATTGTATTTCTTTATCAATCTTCGCTTGCTGCCTTTTTTCAGATCGAAAATGGTTATAGGCTACATAAGTAGAAGATTTAATCAACCATCCAGGTATGTTTTCAATCCCTTTCCAATCACTACGATATAATTGTAAAAATACTTCTTGTGCTAACTCTTCAGCGATAGATTGATCTTTAACGATCCAGATGATTTGTTTCACAGCGTAAGCATAGTACTGCTTAAATAAATCTTCAAAGGTCATATCAGAAGCATGACTTTCTTCATTTTCTATGGTTAACATGTTCGTTTAAACCTCACTTTCAATTTGATACCTGTATTATAGAGAAACCAGAAAAACGGATTTTGTGACAGTTTTTCTGGATATTTTTTATTATGTACTAAAAAAAGCATTCGTCTAATTAAAAGAGAAATGCAAAAAGGAAATGAAAACATAAAAACTATAACTCTTGCAGTAGTTGTCTATTAATGCACAAGAAAACAGTTAGTTTGTTGCCAAACTGTATCTAAACGTACAATTTCACTTCTTCTATTTTCATGAATATGTATAATTACATAAAATTTCAAAGAAAAAGAGAGTATACTTTCATATTGTGTAATAAAGATAAAGCCCGCCTACGGAAATAGGCGGGCTTTTTTTACTTATAAAGAAAAGACAACCTTTAAGGTGTCTTCCTTTTGAAATCTAGGTTGTCCAGTTTGTTTTACTTTGGTGCAATAGCAATATTGTTTGGAATAAAGTTTCACCATATTGCTATTAAACTAAAATATTAAGATTGCACTTAAACGAAATTTATAGCATCGAAGTTCATTTTGGAAGGGGAATGTAATACTACATTTTTAAAGTATTCGTTACACTTGAACCTCTGCACATTGCGTAGAGCTTTTTTCATGAAGAAAGGACACTCACGTGAGTGTCCTTTCGATAGTTTTTAGCAGAAGCAAGCAGCTCCAACGATGATTAATAAAATAAACAATACAACTAATAAAGCAAATCCTCCAGCGAAGCCACAGCCGCCACAACTACCACCAAAGCCCATAACAGTTCCTCCTTTAAATAGGAGGAGAAAAACAAAGGTTCACTCATGTGTTTTAACGGATTCCATTTACTTTATGCTTTTTACGAATAAATGGAGCAGGTCCTTTTCAAAATAGATTTATTCTTAGCAGGAGTTCAAAGGAAAAACAGGAGAATCCATATTATTCTTTAAGAGCGAATAGATAGAAATCCGCTTTTATACCTTTCATTAAAATAATACTAGCATTATATATTATAAGGAATACTTGTCCTTAATTGTAAATGAAAGGGGGGAATTGATATGAGCTATGGCTATGGTCATCCTCCTGGAAGATGTCATAAACATCACAATGAAACTTTGTCAACGGGTGTATTACGTAGACATTCCGCTACGTTATTTCTTACTGTTGAAGCTATGAATGTTGATCCAGATGATACTCGTAGAGTAACAGTTGAAATGTTTGATTGGTCATCTGGTTCTCCGGTATTGTTACCATTAATAGACCCTTCAACACAAACATTGTCACCTAATCGATATGTTACTTTTCGTTCAGCAGCTCTTCCTCCAGGAGTTTTTGCTTATGAAGTAAGAATCATTCGTCCGAAAGATAGAGATGTTGTTACGAATGTTTTTGGTCTTAGTGCAATCATATTTAACCCACAAGAAGGAAACAATGTTTTACAACATGATTTAGCAAAATTAGACCTTAAATAGATTTTATAAAGGTCTATTTATTGAGCATGATTAAAAAAAGAGTAGGATGTAATCCTACTTTTTTTAACGTTAATTAGAATTTTAAAAGAAATCCTTCATTATTTTAGCATCTTTAATATTCACTATCACACCTTCTACCTTATCTTTCTTCTCATCTTTAGCAATCGTAATTTGCTCCTTATTATCAGCCCACACAAGAAATTCTTCTTTTGAGTCATCTTTATATGTAACAGTAATAGTAGAATGTGCAGATTCTCTCTTTTTTTGATCTAGTGTGATTTGTTTAGGAGTGCCTTTTTGGACTGCTGAAACGATAGATTGTATCATTTTTTCGTTGTCTGTTTGAGATTTGGAAGTAGTATGATTTGTTGTTTTCAGTATTTCAATGTCTGTAATATTAGCGGAATTTAATTGAAAGGTATTTTGTGTATGTTCTTGCTTAGCCTGCGAAGCTTTATCTGTAGCCGAGGTGCTTGTACAACCTATTAAAGTGAAAGATAGAGCGGTTAGTGCGCATATAGATATGATTTTTTTCATAGTATCCCTCCTTAAGTTTAATTATATCAATTTTCTGTTAATTTAGGTAGTTATTGTAAGGAGAAGGTGTTTTAAAGTGGTAAATGATGATGTTCATTCTCTATTAAAATCAAAATTCACATAACTTTTTTCATATTTTATGTTTAACATTTCGAAAATGGGTGTACTACATATAATATAACAAATAATTCATTTTAAAGGAGGAAGTTAAAGATGGAAACGAAGTATAGTAAACCTTTTGTATATGAATTTATTACGGAGAAAGAGGTCATGAATGCGGCGAATGATCTCGTGAAAAAAGGAATAGACCAAAAAGATATTTACGTATTAACGCATGAGAAAGATAGGACAGATAGAATTGCGGACAATGCAGACGTGAATACAATTGGGATAAAAGAGGAGGGACTTGGGACAAGCATTATTAACGTCTTTCAAAAAACAGGAGATCAGTTAAGAAATAAAATGCAAGAGTTAGGGCTTAATGAGGAAGAAGCGAACTTTTATGAAGAAAAACTGGATGAAGGGAAAATCTTGTTATTCGTTAAGGATTTAGAAAGAGTCGGTGAATGGTTACAAGAAAGAAGATGCATGTATTCTATTTAAATTTGTATCCTTTAAATCTATAAATCTATTACGAAAAGGAGATTGTAAATATGAGTGAGAACGGACTAAAAGAACAAGTTAAAGGTAAAGTTGAAAAGAAAAAAGGACAAGTAAAAGAAGGAATTGGTGAAGTTACAGAAGATAGAGAGTTGAAAAATGAAGGTAAGTGGGAAAAAACGAAGGGAACGATAAAAGAAAAAGTCGGAAAAGTGAAACAAAAGATAAGTGATGAATTGGATAATAAAGAATAATATATGTTCATCAAGCTTTAGTTACATACTAAAGCTTGATGAATTCAATATAAAACGAATATAGGAGGTTTAATTGTGGGACTTATTATTACGTGTATTGTAGGTGGACTTATTGGTGCGTTAGCTGGAATGATTACAGGAAAAGACTTTCCGTTAGGTATAGTTGGTAACGTGATTGCCGGATTAATCGGATCTTGGGTAGGTAGTGCGTTATTTGGTCATTGGGGTCCTGAATGGGGAGGCATTTTTGTTCTTCCAGCGTTATTAGGTGCAATCGTCTTTATTTTAATCGTTACATTCTTCTCTAGAATGCTGCGGAAAGCGTAAGTATGATAATAAATAGTAATCTTAAGTTTATTATATATAGTTATAAAATTAATGAACTGATAAAAATACATAAAAAAGCATCCAATTAAACTAATTTGGATGCTTTTTTATGTATTTTACATAGGAATGAGTGGAGGATGAAGAACCCCCCACTCATTAACATTACACTTTCTATTATGTATTAAGCCATCGTTACCTTTTTACAATTATTTATTCTTACGACTTGCCTTGGTTCTATATGAGATAAGTCCTCGCTATTACTTATATCAACTACAATTGTATTTGTTAGTATGTTAATAATGGAACCAACTAATTTTGTAGCATGATCGTGTCGATAAGAAAATTGAACGAAATCTCCCTTTTTAAAGTTGTGCTCTTCCATAGATAGATCCCCCTAAAAATAATGTTTATACATTATACATACACAAAATTATAAGTTTTAAACATTTATTAGTACGATTTAAGTGTTAAGCCGAGAAAGGTGTAGAAAATTTATTTATAATGAAAATAAAAAAATATGTTTAAAACTAATTTTTATGGGTAATTAAATAGTAAAAGTTCGAGATAAGGGGGCGGAAATGATGAATTTGGCAATAAATATTTTGCAAAATGATGTAGGTTATACGGTACAACTTAATGGTGAGATTGATGCGTATACGGCATCAGATTTAAAAAATAAGGTAATGCCTATTACAAGCGAAAAAGAGGTTCATATTGTAGTAGATTTTCATAACGTAGATTATATGGATAGTACAGGCTTAGGAGTTTTTATAGCTTTATTAAAAGCAGTTAAGAAAAATGATGGGAAGCTAGAGTTTACTGGTGTGTCTAAAAGGCTAAAAAGATTATTTGATATTACAGGGCTAACAGAAATATTAAATTTGAATTCCGATTTTGAAAAAGTAGAAAGAAGGTGACTAGGGATGATGGAGAGATTTGAAAAGATAGAAATGAAAATTCCTGCAAAAGCAGAATATGTGGCTATTATTCGTTTAACAATGGCTGGTGTTGCGAATCGAATGGGCTTTGCTTATGACGATATAGAAGATATGAAAATTGCTATTAGTGAAGCTTGTACAAACATTGTACAACATGCATATAAAGAAGACGTTGGAGAAATTACAATTGTCTTTGGCTTATATGAAGATCGATTAGAAATTATGGCTGCGGATAATGGAGTTAGCTTTGATTTTAATAGCTTAAAAAGTAAAGTTGGTCCGTATGATATTAATAAACCAGTAGAACATTTGCCGGAAAATGGTTTAGGTTTATATTTAATCAATACGTTAATGGATGATATACAAATTATGCATGATGAGGGCATGACAGTTTTAATGACAAAATATATACAAAGAGAGCAGGTGGAGAATGATGGAAATCCAATCTCAACCTACAAATCTTACTAAAGAAGACGTTATTAAACTAATTGCAGACTTCCAACAAAACCAATGTGATGAAGCACAGGAAAGATTGGTTAATCACTATAAAAATCTTGTATACTCCATTGCATATCGCTATTCAAAAGGTGGGCCGATGCATGAAGATATTATACAAGTAGGAATGTTAGGGCTCTTAGGTGCAATAAGAAGGTATGATTATTCGATAGGGAATGCTTTTGAGCCGTTTGCAATACCTACAATAGTAGGCGAAATAAAGAAATATTTACGTGATAAAACTTGGGGTATTCACGTTCCAAGGCGAATTAAAGATTTAGGCGGGAAGATTAAACTTGCGATAGAGGAGCTAACAGATCGTTTCCAGCGTTCACCGAAGATTATAGAGATTGCAGATCATTTAGGACTATCCGAAGAGGAAGTGCTAGAAATTATGGATGCGAAAAATAATTATCGCGTATCTTCCTTAGATGATGTAGTTGAAAATTCATCTGATGGCAGTTCGGTAGCGAGGATTGAATCTGTAGGTGAAGTAGAGCAAGGATATGAAGAGACAGAAAGGCGTCTCGTTTTAAAGGATATTTTCAACGTATTAAATGACACAGAAAAGAGTGTTATTCATTATATATTTGGAGAAAATTTAAATCAAAAAGATACAGGGGAACGGTTAGGTATTTCACAAATGCACGTTTCTCGTATTAAAAGACAAGCGATAAGTAAATTGAAGCAAGCAGCATTTTTAGATACATAAAAATTTAAAATCATTATGTTTAAAACATGAGAAAAGGGGTAGTTATTAAATATAGGAGGAGATATAAAAATGTCACACGATGTGAAAGAACTAATCGAAGGATTGAATGAAGATTTAGCAGGAGAATACTCAGCAATTATTATGTATAACCATAATGCAGCTACAGTTTCTGGTATATATAGACAAGTGTTAAAACCTTTCTTTGAATCTGAAATTAGTGATGAACAAGGACATGCCCTATATTTAGCGGAGAAAATTAAGACGTTAGGTGGTACACCTACTACAATCCCTTTACCAGTGAAACAAGTAGAAGATGTTAGAGAAATGTTAGAGTCGGCTAGACAATCAGAATATGAGACAATTAAGCGTTATGAAACGAAAAAAGAACAGGCAGCGAAATTAAATATGACAGAGTTAGTTGTAAAGTTAGAAGATATGATTGCAGATGAAACAAATCATATGGAAGAATTAGATCGTCTTTTAAATGACAAAGCAATGGTGTTAAATTAATAGTGGAAATTTATAGAATGAAAGAACAAACTCTCATTTCTGGGGGTTTGTTCTTTTGCTGTATAAAAATTATGTTAGAGTAGGAAATTTTCATTTTGTAACTGAGTATGCAATACTAGAAAAATAGAAAATGATAATAGATTTACATTTTAAATAAGAAAAGGGGAAATAACTTGTGTCCATTTTAATTGTCGATGATAATCCGGTTAACATCTTTGTAATTGAAAAAATTTTAAAACAAGCCGGATATCAGGATCTTGTATCGCTGAATTCTGCACAAGAGCTTTTCGAATACATTCAATTTGGAGAAGATTCTTCCAGGTATAATGAAATTGATTTAATCTTATTAGATATTATGATGCCTGAAATTGATGGACTTGAAGTTTGTAGGCGATTACAAAAAGAGGAGAAGTTTAAAGATATTCCTATTATTTTTGTTACAGCTTTAGAGGATGCCAATAAATTGGCCGAAGCTCTTGATATGGGGGCAATGGATTATATTACGAAACCTATAAATAAAGTTGAACTATTAGCACGTATGCGTGTAGCGTTACGCTTGAAATCGGAATTAAATTGGCATAAAGAACAAGAAGAAAATCTTCGGAATGAATTAGATTTAGCTACGCAAGTACAAAGAAACTTATTAAGTAGCCCATTAAGAGAAGATTATATAAAAATTGAAGCAAGTTACTTACCTTCATTTAAATTAGCTGGAGATATGTATTATTGGTATAAAATCGATGAAAACCGCTACGGTATTATATTATTAGACGTGATGGGACATGGTATATCTGCTTCATTAGTTTGTATGTTTATTTCGTCTGTATTACGTGAAACGATTAAATCTTTAATCGATCCAGAACTTGTCATTAAAGACTTAAATAAATATATGACTCTTTTACATAATGAGAATGACGATATTCCATATTATTTTACAGCGATATATTTAGTAGTAGATACAGAAAAGAGAACGATTGAATATGTAAATGCAGGGCATCCTTCTGGATACGTTTTAGTTGATGAAACAAATATGGTTGAACTAAATCGCGGGAGTTGTGCGGTAGGATTTTTTGATGAAATAAAAGTTAAAAAGACAGTTATACCTTTTGAGAAGAACGCTCAAATCGTATTGTTTACAGATGGTGTTCTTGAAGCAATTGCAAATGATGAATTTGAGGCTGAAGAGAAATTACGTACTTTTACAGAAAGAAAATGGGGAGATTTAGAAGGCGAGATAGAAGGGTTTTACAAGGAAGAACAAAAGAAAGCGCAATCAGATGATATGTGTCTAATTATGATACAAACGAATGCGAAATAAAAAGCGTATGAAATCCAAACAGAGGATTTCATACGCTTTTTATTGTATTTTTTGATAAATTTGTTCGCTAGGATTAAATTGGGTATAATGCGGCATTATATTTGAAAAACGAAGAGTTTCTTTATTTCCTAAACATAGAAAACCATTGTGACCTAGGCTTTCATAAAATAGTTGCTGCACTTGATTTTGAAGTTTACTTGTAAAGTAAATTAAAACGTTACGACAAAGTATAATATGAAACTCGTTAAAAGATTGATCGGTTACTAAATTATGCTGTGCAAAAATAATGTTTTGTAAAAGTGATGGATTAAAATAAGCAAAACGATTATCTGTTGAATAATAGTTAGAAAATGCTTGTGTACCGCCAGCTTGTAAATAATTTTTCGTATAAGTTTGCATTTTATTTAACGGGAGGATAGCTTGTTTTGCTTTTTCTAACACATTTGTATTCATATCTGTTGCGTAAATAACCGACTTTTCACTTAATCCTTCTTCGTGAAGTAAGATGGACATTGATAATACTTCTTCACCAGTTGCGCATCCAGCATGCCAAATTCTAATTTCAGGTTGCTTTTTTAATTCAGGAATAACATGCTCTCTAAGCGCTTTAAAAAAGGCAGGGTTACGGAACATCTCAGTTACATTAATCGAGAAATCATTTAATAACTGTTCTAAAACCCCTTCCTCGTGAATTACTTTTTCAATTAATTTTGAAATGGTAGGGATATTAGAGAGCTGCATTCTATTACAAATTCTTCTATAAATAGATGTGCGAGCATATTGGCGAAAATCAAATCCTGATAGTTTAAATACCGCTTCCAATAGTAATTCAATTTCTAAGTTCGTGCGCTCATCCGTATCTACTGATGGATCAAAATTATAATACTTATTTTCCACTCCAACTAAACCTCACTTATTTTATTAACCATACACTCATTACCGAATAGAGTTGATGTAGATTTAATGGTTTACTTATATAATCTGAAGCGCCAGCAGATAAACATTTTTCCTTATCATTTGGCATTGCTTTAGCAGTTAATGCGATAATAGGTATTTCATTTAACCCTAAGTTCATTCGGATATTTTCCATCGTTTCATAACCGTCCATATTAGGCATCATAATATCCATTAAAATAAGGTCAATATTTGTATTACTTTTTAGTATTTCTAAACACTCTAAGCCGTTTTGGGCAGTAATAATGTTGGCATTTTGTTTTTTTAATGCGTTTTGTAACGCAAATATATTTCGATGATCATCATCGACAATTAAAATGGTTTTCTCTTGGAAGACGTTATTTGTTTCGGGAGTAACGATAGTTTCTTCAACAACTTCAGCAGGAATAACATCTTCTATCGTTGCTGCGACTTCTAAATTGGATAACTGTATATCTGGTAATCCATTTGGAAGATTAGGAATATATACCGTGAAAGTACTACCTTCTCCTACATTACTCTCTAACGTAATCCAACCACCTAACAATCTAGCAAACTCTTTACAAATAGATAAACCTAATCCTGTACCACCATACTTCCGAATCGTTGCGCCATCTGCCTGTTGAAAGGCTTCGAAAATAAGTTGATGCTGTTCTTTAGCGATACCAATACCAGTATCTTTTACTGAAATTGTAATCCAATCTTTACTTATAGACTGCATATCATGACTTAAATTACTTGTTTCTATCGAATCGAAATGTAAAGAAACGGATCCTTTTTCTGTAAATTTAAATGCATTGGATAATAAGTTTTTAATAATTTGCTCAATCCGTTTTGCATCTGTATAAAACAGATCAGGAATCGTATCACTGTCTTCAATAGTAAATTCGACATTTTTTTGTGCAGCTATATGTAAAAAGTTTTGATGCATATTGGCTGCCATGTCACTTATGTTCGTTGCTTCAAAAATGATGTCTAGTTTGCCTGCTTCTACTTTAGATAAATCGAGTATGTCATTAATTAAAGTAAGTAAGTCTTTCCCTGATGAATGAATGACAGTTGCTAATTCAATCTCATCGTCGGATAAATTGTTATCATGATTTTCTCTTAACATTTCAGATAATAGTAAAATACTATTTAACGGTGTGCGTAATTCATGTGACATATTTGCTAGGAACTCAGATTTGTATTTTGAGCTGCGTAACAACTCGCTTGCTTTTTCTTCTAATTCTGATTTAGTAATTTGTAAGTCAGCTGTCTTCTGCTCAGCCTCTTCAGTTCTAGACTCTAATTGTTCATTCGTTGTTCGTAATTCTTCTGCTTGCATTTGTAGTTCTTCCGCTTGCGTTTGCAATTCTTCTGATTGAACTTGTAACTCTTCTGTCATTGCTTGTGATTCATGTAAAAGAGTTTGAATTCGCATACGTCCCATAATGCTATGGATTGTTAAACCTAGATTATCAACGGTTTGTTGAATTAAATCTTGATGTAAATCTGAAATCTCAGTTACACTTACTAACTCCATTACTGCGATTACTTCATCCTCAAATAAGATAGGGATGATTAATAGATTTTTAGGACGTATTTCTAATACTCCGCTAGTGACATAACGAAACTCTTCGGGTATATCCCTGAGAATAAAACTTTTCTTTTCTAAGGCAGACTGTCCAATGAAACCTTCACCCATTTGAATGGATTGTTTCCCAATATCAGCACCTTGATCGGCGAAAGAAGCTTTTTTCACATAGTAGACAGTTTCTTCATATTCTTCACGTACATAAAATGCACCGCAAGAAGTTTGCGTTTTTTGTATAATTCCACTAAGAATTTTTTTACCTAACATCTCAATAGAAGATACACCTTGATACATTAAAATTAATTCTGCAAGCTCCGTTTGTAACCACTCTCTTTTCGATATTTCGTCTAGTAGGTGATTCGTTGTATGAGCAAGATCTTTTATTTCATCACGTGTGTTTACATGAATTCTTTCCGTGATTTTTTCTTTAGAAGAAATGGATTTAATAGCTTGAATTACATTTTTAATCGTTTTTGTAATGGAATTCGAAATATAGAGTGAAATGATAATAGAAATACAAGAAAGTAAGAACAATAAACTGTATAACCAAATCTCTAATTTATTATTTTCAGTATCTAATTGTGCTGCTCTTTTTTTTGTTAATTGCTCCTCAGTGCTACGGAAGTTAGTTACCTGTGACTGTAATGACTGAATTTGAGTCGTGTCGATTGTTTGTACATTATTACTATTATGATTTGCAATTAACGGGTGAATCTCTTTATTTATCCAACTAATAATATTTTCGTTAATCTGTTTTAATTTTTCTTGCTGAGATGGGTTATCCTCTAATAATGAGAAAAGATCTTGATAATGCTTTTCGTAATCCTTTTCCGCAGAATTAAGAGATTGTACGTAATTTGGATTATTAGAAATGATAAACCCTTTCGCTTTATTTTCAATTGTTAGTAAATCCTTCTCCACTTGATTTGTTAAATTGAGAACTTTAAAATCGTGATCAATAATAAAATTACGAGATTTTTGTAAATTAGAAATCTCATTGTTCAACATAATGAAAGAAACAAGTAAGAACAAAATGATAACTAAATAACCAGCCATAATTTTGTAGCGAATACTAAATTTTGCTTTCGAGTTCATTAAAAATTCCTACCTTCAAGGTTATTAAAACTTTTCTATTTTAAAGAATGAAAAACGTAATATATATTATATCAGTTTTCATAAGGCTAAACTAGAAATCCCCCTATTGTATTAGGGGGTTCTTTTTTAATAGAGGAAATCATTTTGAAATATAAAACTATATATGAAAGGTAGTAAACGAGGGAATAGAGGATAACAAATATTCTAAGAAGGGAAGAGTGTTCTTAAAGCTCTTTTTGCATCTATTCCTTCAAAAATAAATAATACAAGATCTCTCTTTTTTACAGTAAGGAAAAAGGATACTAGAGTGCTTAAGTTTTTAATAGAAGTAAGTGTTCCGTGTTTACTTATAAATACATTCGTTTGAAATGTTGTCATTAAAGCATAAAAATGATGAATCTGAGTTATTGTAGGTGTTTCATTATAAGAAATAGTAGTAGAGTGAATGGCGTTCATCGTAATATTCCTTTCCATATAGTAAGCATAACAATATAAACATACCCGTTTAAAAAAATGTTAAACATATAAATAAGAAAAAATATAATTATAGTTTTTTACGTTTAGAAAAGGTTAGGAAGGGTATACATATACTACAAAGAGATTAACTGAAGATGAATTGTAAGATGTCTATTTTTAGTAGATTAGTTTATCAAAATATACTTTTACTTTAAATAAAAAGGAGCCTGGTATACATGAATGAAATGATGATTAATATTACATTTGATTTAATTTACTTGTTAAGTAGTTCACTTGTAGTGCTTTTACTATTCGCTTTTTTCGTAAATGGTTATGTTAATAAAAAGATTAGTGTATACAGAAATGAAGAAAAATAAAGATACATTATATAAAACTTTAGGAGGTTAATAGTTATGAATGTAGATAGAAAAATAGTAGGTGTTTTTAGAACAATTGATGATGCGGCACTCGTTATTAATGAATTAAATGAAAAAGGATACTCAGCAGATAACATTTCAGCTATTGCGAAAGATCAAAAGGAAATTGAACATCTGGAAGAAAAATCGGGTGAAAAAGTGAATAGCGAAACTGCACATAAAGCAGATATCTTTTCAGCGACAGGGCTTGTTGCTGGAGGAGTAGCAGGCGGGCTCGGTGGTTTATTAACAGGTCTTGGTATACTTGCCGTATCTGGAATGGGTCCAATTGTAGCAGCAGGACCAATCGCAGCAGCTATTGGAGGAGCCGGTATTGGCGGAGGAGCTGGAAGTTTAATAGGAGCATTTATTGGCTTAGGAATCCCTGAAGACCATGCTAAAAAGTATGAAGAATATATTTACGATGGAAATATATTAATTTTAGTAGATGCAAAATTAGATGATAAGTTAGAAATCTATAAAATATTTGATAAGCATAATGCCTATAACTCTGATTTCTTTAAATAAAATGTAAACAAAGTGAATATCGTTTTTGATCTTACAACTTTGGCGCGGCCGAGGAGTCGTATGACTATAAGAGAGGAAGGGCTTATAGTAAAAGATCAAGTCCTATTATGATATTGAGAAGGGAAGAGGTGTCTATTCGTGATTGTAAAAATATTAAAGGATAGTAGTAATAGTTTCCTTTGCACAGTTCAAAATAAAAATGGAGATCAGTATGTGAAAAAATGGTTTAGTAAACATGAAAATAATAAAGAATTAGGGCGACCAACTTTTAAAGAAGTAGAAAAGGATTGGAAAGAAAATAGAGACTCGTTTATGTATCCAAATATTAAAGCGCTTTATTAAAATGAAACATAAAGCGCATTTTATTATTACAAAATTGTCACACTCCTGTAAGGTAATTCAATAGATTAGTTACTTTTTCCATGTCATAATAAAGACATAAGAAAGCTAATTAAAACTACAACTTATTAGGAGAGTGTCAGTCATGATTGTAACAACAACTTCTGGAATTCAAGGTAAAGAAATTATTGAGTATATTGATATTGTAAATGGTGAAGCGATTATGGGTGCAAACATTGTCCGAGATTTATTCGCTTCCGTTCGTGATGTTGTCGGTGGTCGTGCTGGTGCTTACGAAAGTAAATTAAAAGACGCACGTGATATTGCAATGGATGAAATGAAAGAACTTGCACGACAAAAAGGTGCGAACGCTATCGTTGGTATTGACGTAGATTATGAAGTTGTTCGTGATGGAATGTTAATGGTTGCTGTAAGTGGTACAGCTGTACGTATATAAGTAAATAAAAAACAGGCTCACCCCTTGAAGTTTATGCTTTGAGGGGTTTTTTTGTTTTTAAGTTGTAGAAGTAAACTCCAGTTGCAAGGGTAAAATGAAAAAGAGACAGTGATGCTACATATATGTAGTGTGAGTGCAAACTTTATAATAAATAATAAAGTTGTTATTTGAGATAATGGAAGAATTAGTGGTATAAATAACTTTATAGATAATAATCAAAATAGAGAAGACAGAATGTTCATGGATGGAATGGTTAAGGGGATTTTCCAATCTGTAATAAAAAACGGAGGTACTGAGAACGTTTTACAGATGTCTACTACATAAAATTTATAATGGATTGGGGGCAATTTTTATGTTTTGGTTAGGGGGCTTTTTAGGATACATTGTAGGTTCTATTACTACATGTGCGCTACTTTACTTTGGTTATAGAGCCGAGAAGAACAAAAAAGCGGATATGCGAAAGAAAGAGGAGAGAAACATCAATAAAAAAGGTGTATAGGATGTGGAAGAAAAATTGATAACATTGATGCAAAAATAAAGGACAGTTACATATTTCATATGATTACTATGTACTGTCCCGCTTATTCCTTTTGGATTAGGAAAAATTGTTTCCTGTCTTGCTATAAAATTCATAGGCAAAAAAACCAAATAAATAGCCTATTCCGGATCCTAAACTAATTGAAAGTAGTAAAGAATCAGGAGAAAATATGCCGACAATAATACCGATCAAACACCCTAAAAGCATTGCCATTGGTATTAAACTGTCTAATAAAATTTGAGTGTTTTTTGATTTTTTCTTACCTAATTTGCCGTGCTTATATTTATGTTCCAATCTTTTTATTACAAATACTACAATTCCCCCGACTAGTATAATAGGCCAAATTGCCGAAATGAACCACATGTTAGAAGCTCCTTTCGTTTTTTAATTAAATTATACCATATATTAACATTTTAAATTTAAGCGGAGAGAAGGTCTTCTGCATTTCTTCTCCTTTTATTTATGACTAAAGTTAATAGGAGTAAAATTAAGCTTAAAAGTGCCATTATAATAAAAACTTGCGTATAACTATCAAAATAGTCACGAGCTATCCCAGCTAGGACAGGAATGAATCCGCCCATAATATATCCTCCTGATTGCATCATAGCAGTCCATGCACTTGCATCTTCTGAAGTTTTTGTTTCATATAGCGGCAGCATAAGAGCGAGTGGAAATACGCCGCCGAGCCCGATACCTAGTAAAATAGAAGGGATCCATGGTGTAGTTAGTGGGTAAATCATAAGCGATAAACCTACGATTACAAAGCATATACTCCCTAATAACCAAAGTGCTCTGTTTTTATAAATATCCGCTAATGTCGGAATTAAAAAGCTACATATCATTTGGATCACGGTAAAAACAGTTATAAGAGTACCTGCTTGCTCACTACTCACACCCATACTTTGATTTGCCGGCGCAAGCCAAGTCGTAATGGAATAAAAGATTCCTGATTGTAGCCCGAAAAGGATTGTAAATAACCATGCTTTTTTATTTCTTAAAGGCAATTTATTATTCTTTTTATTTTGTGTGTTCGTCTTCTTTTTTCGTTTCATAACAGGATACCAAAACATAATAGCGATAATAGTTAGTGCACCCCAAAAAGCGAGTGCCATATTCCAAGATCCTTTTAATACATGTTGTAAAGGGATTGTTAAACCTGCACTTAAAGAAGCGCCAGTTCCCATACCTACTGAATATATGCCAATCATTAAGCCAATTTTTGTAGGGAATTTTTCTTTAATAAAACCTGATAGTAAAGGACCTGCAAGTGCAATTCCAATACCGATAAATAAAGAACTCGCGAATAATGTGGAAATGGAAAAGGTAAAAGCTCTCATACATGTTGCCAAGCCGATTAAAATAAGACAAGTCATAATTGATTTTTCTGCCCCGTATTTTTTAATTACCTTCCCAGTCAGTAAGGCGAATGTCCCCATACAAAAAACAGGAATAGCTGTTAAAAAACTAACGGAAAAATTGCTTATATTTAAGTCTTGTCGGATTGTTTCTAATAAAGGTGAAACAGATGTAATTCCGATACGTAAATTAATGGAAACAAAAAATAGTGCTAGTATATACAAATAAGTTCGTTCTTGCTGTTTCAATTTCATTTTCTCCTTTCTTAAACATCAGATGTTATTGAGTATATCATCTGATGTTTTTGTGTAATAGATAAGGAGCTTATTTCAGCTCCAAATTTTGAACAGCGTATGTTCGTGCCTCTTCGGCATTTTGCTTTAAAATAGCTTGGAATAACTTTTCATGAATGCCAGAGTTGTCTTCATAGTTCGCTGTATGTAATATTAATTGACTTAAAATATGGCGAAGGGCAGGTACGAAAGATTGATACAAATCAAATAGAACTTCGTTTTTGCTCGCCTTTGCAATGGCTAGATGAAACTGAATGTCTGCATCTATGTATGCTACATAATTTCCTTCTTGAAGGGCATTTTTTCTTTTATTCAAATGTCCTTTTAAATATAAAAGATCCTCTTCGCTTCGGCGCTGTGCCGCTAACATCGCTACTTCTTTATCTAACATATTTCGTGCTTCATACACATGATTTATATTAGCTGCTTGCAGTCTTTTTTCAAATGAATCTTGCGTTGTATTTAATGAGACAATACGAGTGCCTTGTCCTTGTCGAACTTCTAATACGCCAGCATGTACTAATATCTTTATACTCTCTCGCAGCGTTGAACGTCCTACCCCTAGCTCTTCCATTAATTGCGGCTCTGTAGGGAGGCGATCACCAACTTCATACTCGCCAGAAAAGATTTTCTCTTGTAGACGTTCCAATACTTCATCGACTAATTTTCGCCGAGAAACTTTTGAAAAGGATTTCTTTTCGTTCATATTCATCTGCTCATCTCCTGTTATATTCGTTTTTATGATAACCAATTTAAGTTGTGTTGACAATGTTATTTTTTAGGTAGTTGAAGCCGAGATACTAAGAGATTCTTTTATGGCATTCAATAACTCGTCAAAAACACTTTCCCTTTCGTTTTCTGTTAGTGATAGGTAAGGATTTGAAGTTATCTCTACCTTTTCCCCCACTCCACACCGTACGTGAGACTTTCACCTCATACGGCGCTCCATCTAATTTGTTTATTGTTTAATT
>NZ_JBPWAP010000083.1:0-16435 GCF_051776705.1 Bacillus cereus group sp. BceL291
GTTCGACTCCTCTCGGGCGCGCTTTTATTAACGGGAAGTGGCTCAGCTTGGTAGAGCACCTGGTTTGGGACCAGGGGGTCGCAGGTTCAAATCCTGTCTTCCCGATATTCCCAAAAAACATGGGGCCTTAGCTCAGCTGGGAGAGCGCCTGCCTTGCACGCAGGAGGTCAGCGGTTCGATCCCGCTAGGCTCCACTTTATTTAATATATGTCTCGGAGGTATACCCAAGTTCGGCTGAAGGGATCGGTCTTGAAAACCGACAGGCGGTGAGAATCGCGCGGGGGTTCGAATCCCTCTACCTCCTCCATTTTTTCTTTAATGGTTTAGACATATAATAATAAAATATTTATTTTTTCCTTCATGGAGGTATACCCAAGTTCGGCTGAAGGGATCGGTCTTGAAAACCGACAGGCGGCGAGAGTCGCGCGGGGGTTCGAATCCCTCTACCTCCTCCATTTTTTAAAACTTTATATTGTCGCGGGGTGGAGCAGCACGGTAGCTCGTCGGGCTCATAACCCGAAGGTCGCAGGTTCAAATCCTGTCCCCGCAACCAAATGGTCCCGTGGTGTAGTGGTTAACATGCCTGCCTGTCACGCAGGAGATCGCCGGTTCGACCCCGGTCGGGACCGCCATTTATGTTGGCTCGGTAGCTCAGTCGGTAGAGCAGAGGACTGAAAATCCTCGTGTCGGCGGTTCGATTCCGTCCCGAGCCACCATTTTTTTTATGCCGGCTTAGCTCAATTGGTAGAGCAACTGACTTGTAATCAGTAGGTTGGGGGTTCAAGTCCTCTAGCCGGCATCATTTAGGGGCATAGTTTAAAGGTAGAACTGAGGTCTCCAAAACCTCCAGTGTGGGTTCGATTCCTACTGCCCCTGTAAAGTATATGGGCCTATAGCTCAGCTGGTTAGAGCGCACGCCTGATAAGCGTGAGGTCGATGGTTCGAGTCCATTTAGGCCCACCATATATTATTCCGCAGTAGCTCAGTGGTAGAGCTATCGGCTGTTAACCGATCGGTCGTAGGTTCGAGTCCTACCTGCGGAGCCATGGCCCGTTGGTCAAGTGGTTAAGACACCGCCCTTTCACGGCGGTAACACGGGTTCGAATCCCGTACGGGTCATACAAAAAAGAGTCAGCATTATGCTGGCTCTTTTTTATTTTGTTAATCCTTTTTATTACGTTACTTTCCAGAAATAAATAAAGGAATTTTGGAAAAGCTATGGTATGTATAAAAAGGAGGAAATAAATAATGACACGAGTTAGAGACTTAATGAGTACCCATATTGTACATTGTACACCGCTAGACAATGTATATGAGGCAGCTGTTAAAATGAAGGAAGAATCAGTTGGATTAATTCCTGTTGTTGAAAATGAGCAAGTTGTTGGGCTTGTTACTGATCGTGATTTAGTCGTTCGAGGGATTGCTGAAAAACATCCTGGATCTAATAAAATTACAAATGTAATGACAACAAATATTATCTCAGTTTCTCCAAATGATTCTATTGAAAAAGCTACAGAGCTAATGGCACAGCATCAAATTAGACGATTACCAGTAGTTGATAGTGGTCAACTTATTGGCATGTTAGCACTAGGAGATTTAGCTATAAGGGAATCAGCAGATGATCAAGCTGGATTTGCCTTGAGTGAAATCTCAGAGCGTACAGAGTAAATTGAAACTTTAATTAACCGAGAGTTTAATGGTCACTCATAAAGAGCTAAATTATATATAAATTTCAGATACATTATTCTAGCATATATGGATTAAACTAATATGTTAGCGTGATGTATCTGAGACATTATATAATAAGGATACGGTTAATAATTTCGACATTTTTTTAAAATTTGTTATTCTTAATTTTTAATAAGAGAAAAGATGATATACTGATAGATATAAGTATTATGATAGATTTTGAATATAACAATATTAATTTTTAGTGGTACGATAATAAATTAATATTTCCTACATAGATGAAAAGGGAAGGGGAATTATATGAAGGCTGTACAGGGCGATCCAAATTGGAATTTGGTTACAGATACATATATAGAACCAAATAATTTCGCTGAATTATTTTCTTTGCTTGTACCTTGTCACCCAAAAGGTGAGGGGAAAGAACGAACTATATTAGTATGGAAAGAAAAAGAATTTTATAAAGAAGAAAATTTAGCGGCATTTATCGTATATGGCATGAATAAAGCAAAGAAATTACCGCAGTTTCATAAAGATGAAATTCCAACTTTAGTGCGTATTCTTCGCTTATGCCAAGAGATTGGTTGGTATGAAGAGGCAAATGATTTTATGATAGCGCAAGGATTAGCTGAGTTTGTTCATACTTCATTGGAATATGAAACATGGGATCTTTTGACGCAATCAGTTGCTTTAAATTATTTAATTATTAAATATCGTATAGGTGAATTGACAGATAGGGATATTGAAATTTGGGATAGAGTTAAATTTAATGAGAAGTGTATAACCGATTGTAAACATTTATTATCTCATAAAGAAGTATTGGAATTTACATTCTTTTATATGTGCAAGAGAGCGAAATCATTATCAAAAGAGCAATTAAATAGTGATATGATGAGTTTAGCAATGTATTGTAATACTTTTGTATATGATTTGTATACACATGATTTATTACGGAAATATCGTAAGTGTACAGATTTCCTATCATATTATGGACCTAGTCAGGCAGTTTTAGCATGTCAAAGAGCTGTATTATCTCAAATTTCCGATCGTTTAGACCCATTAAAGACAACGCATGTAGATGATTATTTATATGTGATGAAAGAAATGATGGAGCATATGACGATAGGAGTAATGGATCGATACGGTCATTTTATTGGAAAGCTACTATCTTATGTGCCATTTTTCGAAATGATACAAGTTCCACAGCATGCATATTATTGTGAAGAATTACTGTATATTTGTAAGGGCATTGAATATAAAGAAGAAACACTACGCAATTATATATTTATACAATTACATGATTGTTTACCATCATTCTTTAGGCTATTTCTTAAAAATAAGCGTTACGCAACGATTCATGATATTCTTTTCTATTGGTGCGATGACGAACAACGAATGAGCTTAGAGAAAAAATATAATCTGAGCTTTATTTATGAAAAATATGCTTGTGGATAAACAATATTTTCGATATGAAAAATTAATATAAATTAAAAAGGATCTCCAGTTTATGTGAGATCCTTTTTTGTTAGTAAAACAAAGAGAAAGTGATTAAGACAAGAAAAAACATTCCATATAGGAGAAGTTGTTCAGTATAACTTCCTTGTATATCAAAAAAAGTATTGGCTTTCTTATACAAATTCAATATGTATTTTATTGGAGTATCTTTGAAAGATTGGTACACAGTGTCTCCTCTTTCTAAGCTTCTTGTTCTTGTTTTTGTTTTTGGTTATAAGGGACATTAATATATCTAGCTACAAATAATAAAACAGCCATAAAGAATACTGGAAATACAGTAGATAAATAAAAGCCATTACTAATTATATTTGTTATGAGAGCACTCAAAAGAAAAATAGCATTATAAATATGGGCAATTTTTTGTTTTAGTTGCACTTGAAATGATTCCATCATAATTTCTAATGCAACAAAAGCAATAATAATAGATAAAAATACAATGTTTGTATTGTAAATGATTAAACAACAGATTAAACCTAAAAAGGCTACGTATTCAATTATAAGAGGTATATTGCGTGGCATACAATTTACCTAACTAAATATGGCAGTGGATTTACTGCATTTGTTTTTTCAAAATTCCATTCTCCATTATGTAATTCAAAATGAAGATGCTGCCCGTATGAATGACCTGTGTTTCCCATATGACCTATTAATTGTCCAGTTTGTACTTGATCACCAGCTTGTACAGTGCGATCCTTCATATGAGCATAAACAGTTGTATATAATTTCCCATTGATTTGATGCGCAATGAAAACAACATTGCCATAGCTAGCTGAATAATAAGATTTCACAACTTTACCTGCAGCAGCAGCTTGGATAGAGACGTTTCCTGGAGCGGCAATATCTATACCATAATGCATTTGTTCCCAGCGTATATCAAAGGTTGAGCTAATTCTTCCTTGAGCAGGGAATTTGAAAGCAGCTGGAATTGATGAAGGTTGATCAGTTTTAGCTTGTGGTTGATTTTGTACTACATAGTGTTTTGCTACATATCCGTATCCTGTGCCAAAACGAATTTTATACCAAGTTCCTACAGTTTCTACTACTTGTACTTGTGTACCGTTTTGTAATGAACCGAGTAGAGCGCTACTTGTACTAGCGTTGCTACGTACATTTAGATTAGGTGTTGCAACAGTATATTTTGTATTATTTTGAACGGTGATTCCTTTTACTAAGGGTTGTGAACCATTAGAGATGAATGCTTTTTGTACGTAACCTGTTTGGCCATTATGCGATATTTTATACCATTCGCCTTGATCTTCTTGAACGGTAATAAACTTGCCATTTGGTAATACATCTAAAATGGAAGATTCTAAATTAGGTTCAGAGCGAACGTTTAATGCATTAGCATTAACGATGTATTGATCATTAGAATGAAGTTTGTTTTTTAGTAAAATAGCATCTTTTTGTACATAACCTACTTTATTATGAACAGATACTTTATACCACTCATTAGTTGTTTCAAGGATGTTCACTTTTGTATTAAAGCGAATTGTATCAATTGATGTGCTTTTTACGTTATCTTCTGTATGTAATGCTACTTGATCGACTTTGACATACCCAGTTTTAATATTAGATAATTGTTCAGCGTTTGCTTTTTGTACATTTGTTTCACCCATAGAAGGAAGTAAAGAAGCAATCGCTACAGTAGTTGCTGTTAAAGCAGTAGCTTTCATATTCATGGAATAGAGACCTCCTCTAGTTGTATAGTTGTAATTTTATTATAGTATAAAGATATAATATAGTGGGTGTATTCACATAAATGTAATATGAAATCAATATAAAAATAAATTTTTTGAGGATAATGATTCCTTCTTATGCAATTAATTGGGGTTTTATTTTCTAAAATAGAATGTATGTATTGTATAAATTTGATATTCTGTTAATAATTAAGAAAATTAAAAAAGTTGATGATGTCTTATTAGGGTGTTATACTGACAGTGATAATTTTATAGTTTGCTAGGAGAGCTGGTGTTGCCAGCTGAGAGTAGGCCGTAAGCCTTTGATCCTTTTTATTACCTGATCTAGATTATGCTAGCGTAGGGAAGCAATTCGGACACTAACAATGAGTCCCCGTTTCTTTGCGTATAGAAACGGGGCTTTTTTATTTGAAAATTTCATATTGAAACCACTAGGGGTGCTTGATTTGCTGAGAGAGGAATAATCCTTAACCCTTACAACACCTGATCTAGGTAATACTAGCGAAGGGAAGTGGAACATCGAATAAATGTATAACTTTATTTGCTGTAACCACTTCTTATATATAGAAGTGGTTTTTTATTTAGATACATATATTGAAAGGGGATAGAGAAATGAAATTTTGCGATAGATTATTAGAAACTGTGCAACCGGTTTGGGAGATGAGTCATAATCATCCGTTTGTAGTAGGTATGGGAGATGGCACGTTAGAAAAAGATAAATTCCAGTATTATATTATTCAAGATTATTTATATCTGCTAGATTATGCAAAGTTATATGCGATTGGTGTTGTAAAAGCAACGAATCCACAAGTAATGGGAAAGTTCGCTGAACAAATTGATGGAATATTAAATGGCGAAATGACAATCCATAAACAATATGCAAAAAGACTTGGAATTTCTATAGAGGAGATAGAGTCTGCGAAACCATCTGCTAAAAATTTAGCTTATACAAATTACATGATGTCTGTATCTCAAAATGGCACACTTGCGGAATTAATAGCAGCGCTTCTTCCATGTATGTGGAGCTATTGGGAAATTGGAAAGCGTTTAAATGATATTCCTGGAGCAAGAGATCATGAGTTTTTTGGTGAGTGGATTCAAGGATATAGTTCGGAAGAATACGGTAATCTGTGTATTTGGTTAATAGATTTATTAAATGAAATGGCAGTGGGAAAGTCTGAGACAGAACTAGAAAGATTAGAGGAGATTTTCTTATATTCCAGTCGATTTGAATATTTATTCTGGGATATGTCCTATCGTAAGGAGATGTGGGGATTTGAGGAGCAAGAACATACTACAGTTTCATAATGTTTCTTTTCATTACGATGAGAAACCAATCATCCATGAATTAAATGCTTCTATACATGAGAAAGAGTTTGTCAGTATTATCGGACCGAGTGGATGTGGGAAAAGTACTTTATTTCGCCTTATTACAGGTCTAGAAAAGGTAAGTACTGGACAGATAGAACTGACAGAAACAAAGCACCATCCTGTAGGATATATGCCGCAAAAAGATATGCTTTTGCCGTGGAGAACAATTATTGAGAATGCTGCCCTGCCGCTAGAGTGCCAAGGTGTACAGAAGAAAGAAGCACAAGTAAAGGCAAAGGAACTGTTACATAAATTTGGTTTGCAAGGGTATGAGAAAAAATATCCGAAAGATTTATCTGGTGGTATGAGACAACGTGTATCTTTTATTCGAACTTTATTAACAGGCGGGGAAATATTGCTGTTAGATGAACCATTTAGTGCGTTGGATGCTTTAACGAAGACCTCTTTGCAAGAATGGTTGTTTGAACAATGGCAAGAGTGGGAAAAAACAATTTTATTCATTACTCATGATGTTGAAGAAGCGTTATTTCTTTCAAACCGAGTTTTAGTAGTGGAACAGCAGCCGATAACGACTTTGACTGAGCGGACTGTACCGCTTGATCATAACAGAACACGAAAAGATTTATATAAACCGGAAGTATTAGCGCTGAAAGATGAGCTTCTTAGTATGTTACAAAGGCAGGTACTTGTGTGATGAACCGATTGAAAGAATTAGTTCCTGCTATTACACTTTCTAGTATTTTACTAGCTGTGTGGGAAATAGGAGCAAGAATTGTAGATGAGATGTACATTTTACCGTCACCTTCTGCGATTGTAATGAAGATATGGAAACTAAAAGACATATTATTTACAGTTCATTTACCTGCAACGTTATACGTCGTTTTAATAGGTGTTGTTATCTCTATCGTATTAGGTGTAGGGCTAGCGATGTTAATGAATGCGAGTACATGGATGGAGAGAGCATTTTATCCATTATTAGTTGCTTCACAAACGATTCCGATTACTGCGCTTGCTCCGCTATTTGTTTTATGGTTTGGATACACAATTTGGAGTAAGGTTGTTGTCACAGTTTTAATTACGTGTTTCCCAATTGCGGTCAATACGTATGATGGACTGCGTAGTACGAAAAAAGAATGGGAGGAGCTCTTAGTTACATATGGAGCAACAAAAAGAGATATTTTTCTTAAATTAAAGTTGCCGTCTGCTCTTCCTTATTTTTTCTCAGCTTTAAAAATTGCAGTTCCGCTTAGTGTTATCGGAGCAGCAATTGGAGAATGGCTCGGTGCACAAGCTGGGCTTGGATATTTCAGTAAGAGAATGATGACGCAGTTAGATGGAGCTGGCGTATTTGCACCTATTGTATTGTTATCATTATTAGCTATTTTCTTCGTCGTAATTATTTCCATATTAGAAAAGAAATTCATTAGTTGGAGGAAGTATTCATGAAATTTTTAAAGCGCATCTTTGTGTTTACATTATTAATTGCAATAATTGCAGGATGTTCGAGTAATTCAGCATCAGACAAAAGTAAAAAAGAGAAAGAAATAACAGTCATGTTAGATTGGTATCCAAATGCGGTACATAGCTTTATCTATGCAGCAATTGAAAAAGGATACTTTAAAGAAGAAGGTGTAAAGGTAAATATTAAATTCCCTTCTAATCCGACTGATCCATTAACGCTGGCAGCAGCAGGGAAGGTAACAGTTGGCTTGTATTATCAGCCAGATGTTGTTATGGCGAGAGCGAATGAGCAAATTCCAGTGAAATCAATTGGAGCTGTCGTACGTTCACCATTAAATCATGTTGTATCACTGAAATCAGCGGGCATTCAATCACCGAAAGATTTAGAAGGAAAAACAGTAGGATACTCTGGAACACCTTTAAGTGAGATGTATTTAAAAACGATGGTAAAAGAAGCTGGTGGTAATCCTGATACAGTGAAAGTAGTTGATGTTGGCTTTGATTTAGTACCAGCATTAATTACGAAGAAAGTAGATGCGGTAACAGGGGCATACATTAACCATGAAGTACCTGTTATGCGTCATGAAGGCCATGAACCAGCGTACTTTAATCCAGCTGATTACGGAGTACCAAACTATCATGAGCTTGTGTTTGTAACAGGTGATAAAACGTTGAAAAAAGATAAAGAAGCGTTGCAAGCTTTCTTACGCGGTACGAAAAAAGGCTATGATTTCATGAAGAAAAACCCAGATGAAGCATTGAATATTTTATTAAATCATCAAGAAAAAGAAAACTTCCCACTTGTGCCAGAAGTTGAAAAGGAAAGTATGAAAATTTTATTAGAGAAGATGGAAACGAAAGATGAGCCATTTTTATCAGATTCAAAAGAATCTTGGGAGAAACAAAATAAGTGGCTGAAGGACAAAGGAATGACGAAAGAAACCGTCCCAGCCGATGAACTATTCGAAAATATTTTAAAGTAGGCGAATGAATATGAAAAATGAGCTCCACGTAATCTCAAATGGCCATATGCCATTCGAAGAGTTAGTGAATGTAGCGATGCAAATTGAGAGTGAGATTGATTATTTGCATATTCGTGAGCGTGAGAAGAGTACGAAGGAATTATATGAAGGTGTGGAAAGTCTATTAATGGAGGGCTTTCCGGCTTCTAAAATTGTCATAAACGATCGAATTGATATTGCAATTTTATTAAATATTCCTCGTGTTCAACTAGGATATCGAAGTACAGATGTAAAGTCAGTGAAAGAAAAGTTTTCGTATTTGCATGTCGGTTATTCTGTGCATTCGCTAGATGAAGCAATAGTAGCTTTTAAAAATGGAGCGGATTCACTCGTTTATGGCCATGTATTTCCGACAGATTGTAAAAAAGGTGTGCCAGCGAGAGGGCTTGAAGAAATTTCAGACATTGCAAGGTGTTTATCTATACCGATTACAGCAATTGGAGGAATTACCCCACAAAACACAGTGGATGTTCTTACTAACGGTGTAAGTGGTATAGCAGTTATGTCTGGAATTGTAAGTAGTAGTAACCCGTATAGCAAAGCGAAATCTTATAAGGAATCAATAAGAAAGTGGGCGGAAAAACATGTGTGAGAAGTATGATGTAGCGATTATTGGTGGTGGTGTAATTGGCAGTTCAGTTGCACATTTTCTAGCAGAAAGAGGACATAAAGTAGCGATTGTGGAGAAGCAAAGTATTGCATCGGAAGCTTCCAAAGCAGCTGCTGGTTTACTTGGTGTTCAGGCAGAATGGGATGCGTATGATCCGCTATTTGAACTTGCTAGAGAAAGCCGAGCTATATTTCCACAACTTGCAGCAGTTTTACGTGAAAAGACGGGTATTGATATTGGATATGAAGAAAAAGGAATTTATCGTATTGCTCAAAATGAAGATGAGAAGGAAAGAATACTTCACATTATGGATTGGCAGCAGAAAACAGGTGAAGATTCTTATTTTCTAACGGGAGACCATGTGCGGGAAAAAGAGCCATATCTATCCGAATCTATTATAGGAGCAGTATATTATCCGAAAGACGGTCATGTTATTGCACCAGAGCTTACGAAAGCATTCGCACATTCTGCGGCAATTTCCGGTGCTGATATATATGAACAGACAGAAGTATTTGATATCCGTATTGAAAATAATAAAGTGACTGGAGTTATTACAAGTGAAGGTATTGTCACATGTGAGAAAGTCGTTATTGCAGGAGGTTCATGGAGCACGAAGTTACTAGGTTATTTTCACCGTGATTGGGGTACATATCCAGTTAAAGGAGAAGTGGTTGCGGTAAGAAGTAGAAAAAAACTTTTAAAAGCACCTATTTTTCAAGAAAGATTTTACATTACTCCAAAGCGCGGTGGACGTTACGTAATTGGGGCAACAATGAAGCCACATACGTTCAATAAAACTGTGCAGCCAGAAAGTATAACTTCTATATTAGAGCGTGCTTATACAATATTGCCAGCTTTAAAAGAAGCAGAATGGGAAAGCACGTGGGCAGGATTACGACCACAATCGAATCATGAAGCTCCTTATATGGGAGAGCATGAAGAAATAAAAGGTTTATATGCTTGCACGGGCCATTATCGAAACGGTATTTTATTAAGTCCTATTTCTGGTCAATATATGGCTGATTTAATAGAAGGAAAGCAAGAGAATCATTTGCTAGATTCATTGCTTTCTAGAAGCGTTTAGAAAGGGGATGGAAGTTTGAATTTAAAAATTAATGGTAACCAAATTGAAGTGCCAGCGAGTGTAAAAACAGTAGCTGAGCTACTTACACATTTAGAGTTAGATAACAGAATTGTTGTAGTAGAGCGTAATAAAGATATTTTACAAAAAGATGATCATACAGATACATCTGTTTTTGATGGAGACCAAATTGAGATTGTAACTTTCGTAGGAGGCGGTTGATTATGTTAAACATTGGACCATTTTCATTTCATTCTAGACTTTTATTAGGAACAGGTAAATTCCCTGATTTTGACGTACAGCAAAAGGCAATTGACGTTTCTGAAGCTGAAATTTTAACGTTTGCAGTACGTCGTATGGATATCTTTGATGCAAAGCAACCTAATTTATTAGAGAAACTTGATGTGAAAAAATATACGTTATTACCAAATACAGCAGGAGCAAAAAACGCTGAAGAGGCTGTTCGTATTGCAAAATTAGCAAAAGCCTCTGGGCTTTGTGACATGATAAAGGTAGAAGTTATTGGTGATGATAGAACGTTATTACCTGATCCGGTAGAAACGTTAAAGGCATCTGAAATGTTACTGGAAGAAGGATTTATCGTACTTCCGTATACATCTGATGATGTTGTATTAGCACGTAAATTACAAGGGCTTGGCGTGCATGCGATTATGCCAGGAGCATCTCCAATCGGATCAGGACTTGGTATTGTAAATCCATTAAATTTGAGCTTCATTATTGAACAAGCGACAGTACCAGTTATCGTTGATGCCGGTATTGGTAGCCCAGCTGATGCGGCATTTGCAATGGAATTAGGAGCAGATGGCGTGTTATTAAATACAGCTGTATCAGGTGCAAAAGATCCTATTAAAATGGCACAAGCAATGAAATTAAGTATTGAAGCAGGCCGTTTAGGATTTGAAGCAGGTCGTATTGCACGTAAGCGTTGTGCAACTGCAAGTAGTCCTTTAGAAGGAATGAGCGTAGTTGAATAATCGATATTCTCGCCAAGAACTATTTTCTCCAATTGGAGAAGAAGGACAGCAAAAGATAAGAGAAAAGCATGTGCTTATTATCGGTGCAGGTGCATTAGGTAGTGCAAATGCAGAGATGTTTGTAAGAGCAGGTGTTGGCAAGATAACAATTGTTGACCGTGATTATGTAGATTGGAGTAATTTACAAAGACAACAATTGTATGCAGAGAGCGACGTAAAGAATAATCTTCCAAAAGCTATAGCGGCTAAAAAACGTTTAGATGAGATTAATAGCGATGTAACAATAGAAGCTCTCGTTCAAGATGTAACAGCTGAAGAGCTAGAAGAACTTGTTATAAATGTTGATGTAATTATTGATGCGACTGATAATTTTGAAACACGCTTTATTGTAAATGATATAGCACAAAAATATTCTATTCCATGGATTTACGGTGCATGTGTAGGTAGTTACGGTCTTTCTTACACAATCCTTCCTAGTAAAACACCATGTTTATCATGTTTATTACAGTCGATTCCGCTTGGCGGGGCAACATGTGATACAGCGGGTATTATATCACCTGCTGTATCTCTTGTCGTTTCTCATCAAGTAACAGAAGCTCTTAAACTGTTAGTAGAAGATTACGAATCACTTCGAGATGGGCTTGTATCGTTTGATATGTGGAAGAATGAGTATTCATGTATGAATGTGCAAAAGCTTCGCCAGCATAATTGTCCTTCATGCGGAGAGAATGCATTATATCCGTATTTAAATAAAGAGAACACATCAAAAACAGCAGTTTTATGCGGGCGAAATACAGTTCAAATTAGACCACCTCATAAAGATGAAATAAATTTTGAACAATATAAAGAGTTGTTGGAAGGTCGTGTGAATGATTTAAATATAAATCCATATTTACTATCATTTTCTATTGAAGACAAGAGGTTAGTCGCCTTTAAAGATGGCCGTGTGCTCGTACATGGAACGAAAGATATAAGCGAAGCAAAAACGATTTATCATCGCTATTTTGGATAGAAAAGGATGAGTGGGATGAAAGTGAATAAAGCTTTAACAATTGCAGGGTCTGATAGCGGCGGCGGTGCTGGAATTCAGGCAGATTTAAAAACATTCCAAGAGCTTGGTGTATACGGAATGACGGCTATTACGGCGATTACTGCTCAAAACACGCTTGGCGTTCAAGGGGTATATCCTGTTCCGTTAGAAGGTATTACAGAACAGTTGAATTCAATTGGTACGGATTTAACACCAGATGCAGTGAAACTAGGAATGTTATTTAGTAGTGAAATAATTCAAATTGTTGCAGAACAAATTAAAAAGTTTGGCTGGAATAATATTGTGCTAGATCCCGTTATGATTGCAAAAGGCGGTGCATCATTATTACAGCAAGAAGCAGTTCAAGCATTAAAAGAATATTTATTACCAGTAGCAACTGTTATAACACCGAATGTCCCAGAAGCAGAAGTGTTAACTGGGATGGAGATTCATAATGTTGAAGATAGTAAGGAAGCTGCAAAAGTATTGTATGAATTAGGTGCTAAATATGTGCTTATGAAGGGCGGACATGCAGAATATCAAGGGAATGAAGTAATTGATTTCCTCTTTGATGGAGAAAAATTTATTGAGTTTAGAAGCGAGCGAATTCCTTCAAAGCAAACGCATGGAAGTGGGTGTACATTTGCTTCAGCGGTTACAGCAGGACTTGCGAAAGGATACTCGATTGAAGATGCTGTTCAAGAAGCAAAACGATTTATTAGTATAGCAATTGAAGAGCCATTGAATATTGGTAGTGGCCATGGGCCGACGAATCATTTTGCATATAAAGTGAATAGAATGCGTGCATAGGTAAGTGAAAAGCCAGTTTTATAACTGGCTTTTTTTCTGTTTACTTTTTCAAAATACAGGAGTAATATATCAGCCAGAATACATTTTTTTGTAAACGCTGAGTCCAATTATATGGAGCGGAGGAACCAATTTGTGCGTAGGCACTAGGGGTGAATCTTTCAAGTTTGAAAGTAGGGCTACTCTCAAAGTCCGAATCCGACAGCTAACTTCGTAAGCGTCTTGAGAGAGGACGGTGCCATGATGGATACATCACTTCATCGATCTGATTAGTATAGGAGAATATCAATCTATGTTTGATTTCTTTTATACTAAGGAGGATGAGGTACATGGAACTAACACTTATTTGTGTTGGAGAAGAAAGTAAGGTAGATAGTTTAAGAGATCTAGTATCATTTCAACATGAGTTAATTATTTTTACAGCAAATGAAGAGATAGCGGCTGAAGTTAGGAATTGTGGGTTTGATTGGACTTATAGCTGCAGTAAGGAGCAGGACTTTACTAGTATTTGTGAGTGTATTAAGAAGGTGATTTTACTAGGGGATGAGCTTTCAATCGTTAGTTTTTTCACAGAACACATTCGCTTTTCTTTTCAAGCACCTATTACTATTGTTACAAGGAATAAACGATATCCAGCGAGGCTCTATGAAACAATTGGAGCTAAGTTTGTCGTGTTTACAAATTGTGATAATATTTCTTTTTTATTTTTTGAATAGGGCGGGGGAAGAAATGATGAAGGTACTATTACTTGGAGATATAGCAAATCGTTGGGCAGTATCGGTAGAGCGAGTTCAAGAATTGGTTCAGATCGATCCCCTTTTTCCAGGGCCGTATATTATATTACCATCAAAAGATGCTTTGTATTTAGAGGTGGATATTACCGAGTATGAGCAGCTACATGCAGAATTGACACAAGTTTATATTCGCGGGAGAAATTTACGTGCATTTTTACGAGGAGAATAAAGGTTGAATAAAAAGAGCGAATGCTGAGTGCAACAAGCTATGCACTTCATCTCATTCGCTCTTTTTATTTCATATTTAAAAGGTCATTTTTAAGAAAAGAGAAGAGAAATAAAGAAAATAGATGAAATAATAGTAATAACCTTTAATGTAAGCGTTTAAATGGATGTAAATATTATTATTTTCAGTAATTTACCCCTTTACAAGTGAAATATAGAGGAGTATATTTACTCTCATAAATCATTCATAAAATTTCCAAAAAAACCTAAAATCGCTGAGTTCCAGAAATGGAGCGGGGGAACCAATTTTGTGCATCGTCACTTGGGGTGAATCTTTCAGTTTTGAAAGTAGGGCTACTCTTTAGGCCCGAATCCGACAGCTAACCTCGTAAGCGTTTAGAGAGGAGGTTTACTTTTTGTTGTTCATTTTTTGAACACTGAGTAGAGCTCAGTGTTCTTTTTTAACATTTAAATGGTAAATTTTAACAAAAACAAAGCGAGGGATAGCTATGTTAGATGTTGTAATGGTCGGGATTTTTATTTTATTAGTTGCATCAATGGCAAGTCTTGCAAGTTGGTCAGATAAAGTTGTGAAAGAAGGAAAGCAATCATGATGATTGTCTTATCGGTTATTGTCGCAGCAATTACAGTGTATTTAGTGTATGCATTATTAAATCCAGAGAAGTTTTAATTAGGGGGAATCATTCATTATGATTTGGGTTGCAGTCATTATTACAATGCTCTTGTTTATTTTAGTAGCAAAGCCAACGGGGATTTATTTAGAAAAAGCTTTTCAAGGTAGCAAAAAGCTAGATAAAGTATTCGGGCCTTTTGAAAAAATTATTTTTAAAATTACGGGTGTAAAAGAATACAATCAAACGTGGAAACAGTACGCATTATCATTAGTTTTACTCAACGGATTTATGATTGTTATTGTATATTTCATTTTCAGATTACAAGGTGTATTGCCGCTAAATCCAGCGCATATTGAAGGAATGGAGCCTACGCTCGCTTTTAATACAGCAATTAGTTTTATGGCTGATACAAACTTACAGCATTATAGCGGTGAAAATGGCTTATCTTATTTATCACAATTAATCGGGATTACATTTTTAATGTTCGCAGCACCAGCAACGACATTAGCGCTCGTTATGGCATTTATAAGAGGGCTCGCTGGAAAAGAACTCGGTAACTTTTTCGTTGATTTTACGAGAGCGTTAACGAGAGTATTTCTTCCTATCGCTTTTATTACGGCGTTAATCTTTGTCGCTCTTGGTGTACCGCAAACGTTAGATGGGGCTGTTACAGCACATACGATTGAAGGTGCAAAGCAAAGTATATTACGCGGACCAGTTGCATCATTCGTGTCCATTAAGGAACTTGGAAATAACGGTGGTGGATTTTTCGGAGCAAACTCTACGCATCCTTTTGAAAATCCAGGGCAAATGAGTAATATTTTGCAAATGATGCTTATGATGTTATTACCAACTGCACTTCCGTTTACGTACGGACGAATGGTAGGAAATAAAAAGCAAGGTCGTATCCTTTTCGTATCACTATTCATGATGTTTTTACTAGGATTTATCACAATTACGACATCTGAATTACATGGAAATCCAGTATTAAATGAAATGGGTATCCAGCATGTACAAGGAAGTGCAGAAGGAAAAGAAGTGAGGTTCGGAACAGTATTTTCTTCCCTTTATGCGACAGTAACGACTGCTGCGGAAACAGGTGCTGTTAATACGATGCATGATACGTTAACACCAATTGGTGGTTTAGTACCACTCGTAAATATGATGTTAAATACAGTATATGGCGGCGTTGGAGCAGGCTTTGTGAACATTATTATGTATGCAATTATCGCAGTCTTTATATCTGGATTGATGGTTGGACGGACACCAGAGTTTTTAGGTAAAAAGATTGAAGGTAAGGAAATGAAATTAATTGCAGTAACGATATTATTTCATCCATTGCTCATTTTAGGATTTTCAGCATTAGCTCTTTCAACAAGTTTAGGAACGGATGCCATTTCTCATTCTGGTTTCCACGGTTTAACGCAAGTTGTATATGAGTATACATCTTCAGCTGCGAATAACGGATCTGGATTTGAAGGTTTAGGGGATAATACACATGCCCATCAACTTAAAAGTGTTAACTATCCCCAAAAGTAAAAAATGCCATCCTTTCTTTATATTCGTGATAGAATATAAAGAAATTGAATGTTTTTTCTTAATATT
>NZ_JBPWAP010000084.1:0-16426 GCF_051776705.1 Bacillus cereus group sp. BceL291
TATCTTAAAGAGTTTGAAAGTATGGAACAATTTAAGCAAGAACTAGAAACTTATATTCATTACTACAATCACAAAAGAATTAAAACAAAACTAAAAGGATTGTCCCCTGTGTAATACAGAGTTCAATCCTTAGTAGCTGCTTAATATATTTGTCTAATTTTTTGGGTTCAGTTCATTACTGGCAGTCCTTTTTTGGTAGTTTTAGAAATTAAATTATAACATATTAATATACGAATTATAAATATACTTTTACAAAAGATACTATAAGTTTTTTATAATTCTTGATTTCTCAATTTCCATTGCATACTGAATTTTCCTGTAAGTATTAATAACTACCATTAAAATTATCAATCCACTAGATTATTAGAAAAAACTGGTTATCTACATAATTGTTTGGTAAAATATAGATATAATTTAAGAGGGTAAAGTTAATATAGATCAACTAAGTAATGCTAAGAAAATGTTTTATTGCATAAAAAAGGCTCCATTGCTGGAGCACTCAAAATAAACAAACGAATTAAAACAAGAAACAGACAATTTAACTATATAGATAAAACATAAATAAATCTATATATATGTAAAAATGCATATAAAAACTCTATTTATTGATGCTATAATAGGTTTACTCGATGATTGTTATATTTTTTTATGGTTTTTAAGCAATAAATACCTTCTTAACACCAAGTGTACAAGAAAAGAAGACATCTTAAGTGATGTCTTCTTTTCTTATATAATAACAACACAATAAAATTAAGATGGTTCAAGTGGGAGGAAGGCACCTTTGGGTATCTTTTCTTTGTCGAATTTGCCTAATAGGTGCAGCACCACATTGCTATCAAGTTAAAAATTTTTTCACCCAAAACAAAAAAACGAGCTGAATTCACATAAATAACTATGGAAGAAAACAAAAACTTGGGATTAAAGAACTTGTGATGTATGACTATATTGGCTGTTTTTATCCAGAAGGATACATGAATCCTGATTATACATTTGTATTTAATCATGAGGATATTGAAGGAATTATATTTGTAGGTTTTATAGATGAGGAAGAAGAGGCATTTGTAGGATTGCTTAATTGAATAGGATCTAGAAACAGGTAATCTTCAAATTTTGATAAAACTAGCAATCTCCACGCCGAAATTGGTTAAATTATAAGGGGGAAAAGCTGGTCACGAAAATGATGAAGAGATTACTATTTTCAAATCAGTTGGTTTGGCTGTAGTAGATACTATCGTTGCGAATTATTTGTATGAGAAAGTAGTGGAGCGTGGGATGGGATTGAGTTTTGAGGGACTGCCTTTTGGTGGTCTTTTTTGCATGAAATCTTGTAAAGCTAGAAAAAGTAGGATATTTAACGATTAGAATTGAATATTCATATTCTAATATTCAATAGAAAGATAAAACGTTTAAAAGTTCAGAATAATAGATTATAATGTGTTTAGTAAAATTAACCAATAAATATTTTGCTCATTATGTATTAAAGGGGAAATGAAAATGGCTGGACAAATTCGTATGTCACCAGAGGAGCTTAAATCGAAAGCGGCTCGATATGGACAAGGTGCAAATCAAATTGAGGACATTTTAAGTCAACTACAAAACTTGCAAAATGAATTAAGAGGAGAATGGGAAGGACGTGCTTTTGAAGGTTTTGACCAACAGTTCAATCAATTAAAGCCAAAGGTACAAAACTTTGCACAGCTATTACAAGAAATTAATATGCAGCTTAATAAAACTGCAGAGGCTGTTGCTTCTCATGATGAAGAATTATCACGTAATTTCGGTTTGAAATAAAAATTGTTTTACTCTATATAACAAGTATTTCAAATGAGCCATACAGCTTATATTGTATGGCTCATTTGATTGCATGCCTAGCGAGTGATATTGATAGGGATATATATTTAATGAGATTTCTTTGGTGCGTCTGGAAAACTTATAGAAAGGGTTTGAAAGAATGGGACAATTTCAAAGTAATTTACAAACAGCAACGCAAATTGCTACGAAAATGGGATCAGCCTCTGATAGGATTCAAAGTGCAACAAGTCGTTCTATAACAAAAGCGACGCGTACAACATTATCTGTTAACTTCAAAGCACAAGAAGCGAATCAGCAAGTTTTAGACTTGACGAAACAATTTTCCGCTGCCTTTCAACAAGCGGTTGATAATATTCATTCGGTATCTAATGAATTTGAGAGAATGGATAACGAACTTCACAACACTTTTCGCTAATGTGACAACCTACGTAAAGTAAAATAGTAGGAGGAAAAAGATGAGCCAAGATATTGAAAAACAAATTAATCAAGTAAATCAAAAGTTACGAAATGTATTTGAAGAACAGGACCGAAATCAATTCGCGATTCACATTCAGGAGCAAGCGGAAGCAGATTTTTATGAATGGAGAGGTCGAAACCATCGTTTGTTTGATCGAATTTTAGGAACTTGGCATGGTGATAGAGAAATGTCTCAGTTTTTTATGAATACATATCAAGAGGCACAACATATTGAACGAAAAGTCACATTTGAATTAGAAAACCAAAAAGAAACGTTGCTTAAAGAAAGACGAAACCTTAGTGATTTAGAAAACGACCTTTCCTATCAACAACAACAATTAGCGAGGGAGGTCAATGCATGAGCTTAAATATGTATTTAGGAGAAGTACAAGGCCAAACTCAAAGTATGAATGCTGTATGTAACGCTACTATTCAAGGTATGGAACAAGTCATTCAGTCAATTGATGCCTTTGCAACTGATACTGTGTTACAGGGGCAAACATATAGCAGTGCAAAATCATTTTTTGTACAAACTTTTCGTCCTCTAGCACAAGGAATTATTTACTTATGTGAAGAACTAATCCGTCAGAATAATGCCTTTCCAAGTCAATTTCAATCACAGGTAGCTTCAACTGATGTTATTGAACAAGAAGTGTTAGAACAAATTCGAGAAATTGACCGAATGAAAACAAGTATGGAAGCTGTCAATCAAGCTATGCCAATTCCGGGTATGGATGCCATGGTAAATCTTTTTATTGTTATGAGGCAAAAACTGCAAGAAAAGCTGGATCATTTGTATCAATTCAATCAGACCTCTAGTAATAATTATAGTACAGCAATTCAATTAGCAGCGAGTATTGCTGCAGGTCTTGCGGAAGTCCAAAGTGGGAAAGGGTTTAGTGTTGTCAGCGGTACATTTAGTACGCAAGTATTGAACATGGGATGGACAACATCTATTCAAAAAATTACAGAAAAGAAAACTCATGAAGCTGATAAAATAGCACAGGCAGGAACTAAAAAAGATGATAAGGATAACATTAAATATTTTACAGGTAAAGCAGAATGGAAAGATGGAGATCGTGTTGGAGGAGTTTTAGAAGGTTCTGTGATTGATGGTAAGGAGCCTCTTGGTAATAACAGCGAGTGGAACATGAAAGCTTTATCTGGAAAAATAGATGTAAATGTGCCTTTTTCTTTTGATGCTGCTAAAGATGATTTAATGGCTGGAAATATTATTGGAGCAAAAATAGAGGGATCTGCTTTAGAAAACTCCTTTAAAATAACAAAAATAAAGGTTCCAATTACTACTTTTATTGGGCCCATTGGACCTATTAGGTTTACTCCGCAAGAGTTAACCATTACTCAAAAGTTTGGCGAAGCAAACTTTACAACAGGTGTGGATCAATATACATTAAAAATTGCATCGGAACTTACTGCTAACAAATATGAAGCAGAGTTAAATCTTTTTCATATCCCAGATTTCGTTCCATTTATAGGAGACCATGATGTAATAGCAAAAGGGGAATTAGGATTAGGTACATTCGGTTATAAAGTAAAGCTTGGAGCTGAAACCGGGGGATACTTCGGGGAAGAGTTTGGCCTTGGAGGATTTATCAAATTTGAAAAACCAAAGAAAGAGGAAAGCTGATATGCAAGCATTTAAAGTTGGAAAATTAGTCACATTCGTTGCAATTATAATACTTCTTGTAGTTGCTATTTTATCTCCTTACAGTTTATTTAAAAAGATTTATTTTATTATTGGGGTTCTTATTATTGGTGCAATTTCACTTGGTGCAAATAAATTTTTTGAACTGGTACATAGTAAATTTAACAAGAAATGATATTACCTATGTGATAGGGGAATTCAAAATATGAATAAATTGTTAAGGATTCTTACCATTGTTGGGGTACTTATTCCCCTTGTAGTAATATGTAATTTACCTGAAGCTTCTTCAAAAGAAAAAATCCTTTTTACAGTCATTCAATTATCTATTGGATTTGCTTTTATAATTATTTTAGAATTTATATTCAGATATAAAAAGAAAAAGGAGAGCAAATAAATGAAACTATTACCTATTGGCTCAGTTGTTAAACTAAAAGGTGTAGAACCAATCATTATGATTATCGGAAGAATGGTTATTTCAGCAGATAAACGTGATTTTGACTATGTAGGTGTTCCTTATCCAGTTGGTTATTTAGGTGATGAAAAAGTATTATGCTTTAATTGCGATAAGATTGTAGAAGAATTACACAGAGGTTACATGACTGAAAATGAATTGATATTACGTGAGAAATTGTTGAAAATATAGTTTTTTATTACAATTGAATTAAATACAAAACGTATCTAGTACACTATCTTTTTCTTCCTTACTGATGCCAATATATTTAAGTGTAATTTGTGAGGTGCTATGATTGAGTATTTCTTACAACATAGCGACATCTTTTGTTTATTTATAGAACCAATAGCCGAAGGTTTTGCGCATGGTGTGAGTCCTAATAGATTCGATACCGGCAAAATCTCCGGCTTTTTGAAATTTTTGATAAGCCTAGATCTTATTAATGGGGTGATCTTCTTTTCGAGAAGGGAATAATATTTCACAGAAGGTGTAAAATGGGATGTTGATTTAGATGGTGATGGTGAAGATGATAGTATTAAGGATATGGTGAAAACGAGCGCGAAAAAAACTTGGTCAACAGTAGCAGGGTGGTCTAATTAACATGAAAAAAAGTATAGATTTTAATAAGAAAGCTTTTGCACATTATATGGCTCTTTATCCTGTAAATGAAATAAGAGTCCACGTAATTGGTCTTGTCCTTTTGGGGGCGGATGTGTTTGTTCTTTTGCCTGCTTTTGCGAATCCTTTTCGATTACTCTATGTATATATAGTAACTCCTCCAGTTATTTTTTTAAATTTGTGGGCGATATTGATTGCTATCAATCCTCGGAAACGACAGTTACAATACACTCTATTTCTAGGAGTATATGGCGCCATATGTTCAGTCGGATTATTGGTTATAACTCAAAAATATGCTTATGAAGTGTTACAATTACAAACTCCCATCTATTTTATTCTTTCATTTGGTTTGTATAGTTTCGCTTTGTATCATTTTTATAAAAATCATATTGAAAAGCTTCAGGAACCAAGAAAAAAATCAAAATCATCGAAAGGAACTGGTGGTGTAAAAGTAGCAGCTATTGCAGCGGGATCGGGGCAGTTAATTGCTAATATAATTCTTAGCATTGCAACACAACAGATGGGTGCGATTGTATTTATGTGTGCATGCACAGTATTTTCGTTTGGTTTGTTTTATATGATTATAGAACTCCATAAGTATTATTATTTACGGAAGCATATAGAAGATGGAGGGAAAATACGTATAGGCTTTTAAAGAGAATTTGTTGCATTTCAAGTATATAATCGCATTCTTCTTATGGAAGCCATTCACGAGGCTTATAGCAATAAAAGATGTATAAGAGGAAGATTATATTCTAGTAAAACATCTGAAGGAATGGAAATTAGGTTTGTTCTTATTAATGATAAGATTATAACTGTTTATCCAATGTATTAAAGAATGTGAGGTACTCAAAATGAAAGTAACTACTCAGCCCATAGTTAAAAATACAAGACAATATAGAGGTAATTGCTAAGAAGCACTCCGCCTGAGTTTCAGATGAAATTAAATAATTGAATGTTTATATTTAAATAATCGACTATTTATGCTTTAATATTTCTATATAGATAACTGGGATAATTAGGGATTTATATTTAATATGTTTTAAGAAAGGGAAATGTTTTTTATGGAAACTTCAGAAAATCAATTTAAACGTGCACTTAATCCTTGGTTCTCCATTTGGACAAAACCACGTGATACAATGAAAGAAATTTTTATATCCAAACCTAAGAATGTGTTTTTACTCATTTTACTAGGCTCATTCGTACAGACTTTAGATCGAGCATCTTCTAAAAATATGGGGGATTCAATAAGTAGTCCAGTTTCAATAATCTCAATGGTTATATTCGGTACCTTCGTTGCTTTCTTAATTTATTATTTTTTGCTACCAGCGTTATTTAATTGGGTAGCAAAAAAACTTGGTGGACAAGGTACCTTTGAAAAAACACGTTACTCAGTTGCCTATTCTTATATCCCTTACGTTTATTCTCTTATATTAGTTTGGTTGCCTTCATTTTTCTTGTTTGGGATAGAAAACTTTACGAGTGAGACACCGAAAATGGATAGTAGCATAACTTTAACGATTTTGTTTCTTATTTTTGCCATAATTGATATAGTTATTGCAATTTGGACAATCATTATTTCCTTAAAATGTTTAGGAGAAGCACACCAATTTTCAGCATGGAAAGCATTATTAACAATAATAATATCCTTTATGATTATCATTCTTCCTTTGGTAATAATAGTATTTCTTATAGTAGGGGTTACAACTTTTTAATCATTTATTTGCCTCTTATGAACTTAGAGATTTAATTGAGGTTTGGGGACAAGCACAAAAAATGTATAAAAATAATAACTAAAAAATTAACTTTTATAAAAACATTTAAACTAAAATGCTTCTTAAGCGTGGGTCCAATAGCTCACGCTTTTTATTTTGGGTGACTATAATATTTATTTTCTAAATATATAATCATGCTATTTGTTACGGACAAACCTTCAAAGAATCTATTGGTGCTACAGCTAATTGAAGGCGTATTAACAATTTGAGAGTAGTTATTGATAAGAATGGAAATGTAATAGCTGTGTTCCTAAAGAATAAGAAAAGTTTAACATGAGTTTATTTTTTTTATTCGGGGAATATGGGCGTAATTGGTTATCGAGAAAAAATTCAGGAGAATAAAATTATGAAAAAAATAAACCATGAATTATTTGGTGAAATTGTTCACGATTTATATTGGAGCGGACAACAAAAGATAACTATTTTTGGGCAGGAAAAAATAGTTTCTTTAACTATTGATGGAGAAGAAGATGATTTAATTCCTAAAGTTCAAGAAGAAGCATATAGGAAGTTCATTACTGATATAAACAAACTTACAAAAGAAGCTGAACAAGCAATATTCGAGTATTATAAAGAAGAATATATGGAATATAGAGATATGGTAGGTGATGAATCTGCTGATAAAATAGCGCCGATTATAACAACCATTCAAGAACTAGGAAAATTGGTGGAACCTGTTGGGTTAATTATATTACCAGATTTTGAAGATGGAATTAGAAGAGTTGGATTAATATTCAATTGTACCTGGGAAGAGGACGGTGTCGGGGTGAAATTTGAAAATGAGCAAGTTGTAGAAGTTGGTTATCAAGACATCGTTATTTAAACTTCAAATTATGTGCTGTCACTATATCGAACAGAAGCTGGGTTTGTAAAATAACAATGGAACTACGTGTTTTTTCGTCATACAAAAACCTCTACATATAAGTAGAGGTTTTTAAATTGCATATTAGTGAATTATGCTTTTTCAAATAAACGAAGATACTAGAATACATAATTTTAACTAGATTTATTATTAACTAAACTATCCCCACCACCAAGCTCCGCCTCAATCTGCGAAGTTTTCGATGACTCATCCATACGCCAATACGTAATAAAGCTTATCGCGATACATCCAGCTACGTAGAAGTAGAATAGTGATTCCATACCAATACTTTTTAGCCATAATGCGATGAACTCAGCTGTTCCGCCGAATATCGCAACTGTTAGTGCATATGGTAAACCTACGCCAAGTGCGCGAATTTCAGTTGGGAAGAGTTCTGCTTTTACAATTGCGTTAATGGAAGTGTAACCAGTAACGATAATGAGACCGACCATCATGAGTAAAAATGCTACGATTGGTTCTGTCGTTTTTTCCATGAAGAAGAAGATCGGCGCTGTTAGTAATGTTCCGAGAATACCGAAAGCCATTAATAGTGGGCGTCGTCCGATTTTATCGGATAGTAGCCCTGCAATCGGTTGAAGTACGACGAAAATAAGTAGTGCGACAAAGTTAATCCAGCTTACAACTTCTTTCGGAAGGCCGACTGTGTTTACCATGAACTTTTGTAAATATGTTGTGTACGTATAAAATGCAACAGTACCTCCTAATGTTAGGCCGACTACTGTTAATACTGCTTTCGGGTGTTTCATAAGTGCACGAACGGTTCCTGCGCTTTCGCGTTTTTGTGATTTTATGTTTGAGAACTGCTCCGACTCATCCATCGTGCGGCGAAGCCATAATACAGCTACTGCGCCCATCGCTCCAATAATGAATGGAATACGCCATCCCCAAGCTTTCATATCTGGTTCGCTTAGTAATTGCTGAAGAACAATTTGAACACCTAACGCAACCATCTGTCCAGCAACGAGCGTTACATATTGGAAACTTGAATAAAAACCACGGCGTCCACTACTAGCCATTTCAGATAAATACGTTGCGGAAGTTCCATACTCTCCGCCGAGTGACAACCCTTGAAGTAAACGAGCAAGAACTAAAATAATAGGGGCCATAATACCGATACTTTCGTAACTCGGTGTACAGGCGATAATGAAAGAACCACCGGCCATAACCGTAATGGAAAGCGTTAATGCTGCCCGGCGTCCGTGCCGATCCGCATAGCGTCCCATTAATAAACTTCCGATAGGGCGCATTAAAAATCCAACTGCGAAAATAGCTGCTGTGTTCAGTAACTGACTCGTTGGATCTCCTTTAGGAAAGAACTCTGCTGAAAAATAAACAGCGAAAGCAGAGTAAACGTACCAGTCGTACCATTCAATTAAATTGCCGACAGAACCTTTGAAAATATTGCCGGCGACTCGGTTTGATTTTACTTGAGCCATACTAATTCCTCCTCTTGCTTATAAATAAAATAATAATTACGAAAGCGCGTTCATTGTAGTTGAATTGTACTGTTCTTTAAATAAAATCTCAATATTTCGACAATTTTATTCTTTTTGTACTTTATGAACATGGATATTTTTAATAGTTGCTTCATTTTCAGTTTTGTCATAATAATAGAAAAAGGAGATTGATAGTTTTGAATATTTTATCAAAGGATATGAAGCATGAAAAAATCACGCAAAGTGTCATTACAAACGAAAATAGTAAGCTTAATTATCGCGTTAATTTTATTTGTTGTTCTCCTATTAGCGGGAATATTTGTTTACATTCAGTCCGTTGATACGAAGCACCAAGTGGAACAGTTAGCGCTGCAAACAGCTAAATCTCTTTCTTTTATGCCAGCTATAAAAGAGGCTTTTCAAAATAACGAACATAAAAGTACTATCCAATCCATTGCGGAACAAGTTCGTGAGCAAGCTGGTGTGGATTATGTAATTGTGGAAGATCGCTATGGGGTTATGTATTCCCATTCTAATTCTGAGTTGATTGGAACAAAGAGTAACAACCCGTATAACTATGAAGCACTCACTTTTGGTGGTTATTATACGCTCGAAGGAAATGGTACAAGCGGTCCAGCTTTAATGGCGAAAGCACCTATTATTGTTCATAACGGAGATTACGATCAAGTAGTAGGCGTTGTGACAGTAGAGTTTTTAATAAAAGGCATTGAATCTAACATATTGAGTAGAACGAAAGAAATTATCCTCTTCTCCTTAGCGGTATTAATAGCCGGCATTGTTGGTGGAATTCTTTTAGCGCGTAGCATTCGTAAAGATACACTTGGTTTAGAGCCGAATGAAATTGCAGCGTTATACCGGGAGCGAAGTGCGATATTACTATCTATAAAAGAAGGAATTATCGCCATTGATCAAAATGGTTTTATTACGATGATGAACACCTCGGCAGAAGAAATGCTTCATGTACATGATGATTATATGCAGCAGCACATTTCAAAAGTTTTACCAGAATTTCATATGGAAAGAGTGCTAGAAAACGATCAAGAAATTGCGTTTCAAGATAAAGTGTTTATTTTAAACATGACGCCGATACTCGAAAATAACAGTACGGTAGGTGTTGTATGTAGTTTTAGAGATAAAACAGAACTGCAAAATCTAGTGAACACAATATCAGAGGTAAGAAAGTATTCAGAGGACTTACGTGCTCAAACGCATGAATTTACAAATAAACTTTTCGTTTTATCAGGATTACTTCAGTTAGGGCATTACAAAGAAGCAATTGAATTTATCCAGCAAGAATCTAATATTCATCAAAGCCAAAATCATATTTTATTCCATCAAATTCATGATGCAAAAGTACAAGCAATTTTATTAGGGAAAATCGGAACAGCATCTGAGAAGAAAATTGATTTTCATATTGAAGGAGATAGTGCGCTTCATCCGTTACCAGACCATATAAAAGTTTCGCACCTTATTACGATTCTTGGAAACATAATCGACAATGCATTTGATGCGGTGAGTACACAAGAGGAAAAGAATGTGTCCTTCTTTGTTACGGATATTGGGCACGATATTGTGTTTGAAGTGATAGATAGTGGGATAGGGATACCGGCAGAAAAAATCACGACTATTTTTCAAAAAGGATTTTCAACGAAAGGAAATGATCGTGGTTACGGACTAGCAAACGTGAAAGAAATGGTAGATCTACTAGGGGGAACAATTGAAATTCAAAACGAGAAAAATGGGGGAGCTATTTTTACAATTTACCTTCCGAAAACATTGAAAGAAAGTACATAACAAACAGGGGGATGGACATATGTTGAAGGTTGCAATTGCAGAAGATGATTTCCGCGTCGCGCAAATTCAAGAGGAGTTTTTATTAAAAATAAAGGATGTAAAAGTAATCGGAACAGCATTAAATGCAAAAGAAACGATAGAACTACTACAAAAGGAAGAAATCGATTTACTTCTATTAGATAATTATTTACCAGACGGAATTGGGACAGACTTATTACCAAAAATTCATGCCGACTTTCCAAGCGTTGACGTCATTATGGTAACGGCGGCGAATGAAAACCACATGTTAGAAAAAGCAATTCGAAACGGCGTAAGCAACTACCTTATAAAACCGGTCACGTTAGAAAAATTTGTTCGTACAATTGAAGATTATAAAAGAAAGAAGCAACTATTACATAGTAACAATGAAATAAATCAAGCACTCATCGATAACTTCTTCGGGATTTCGCAAACACAAGACATAAAAAACTTACCGACAGGTGTTGATCCGTTAACACTGCAAAAAGTGAAAGGGATTATAAAAGGATTCGAAGAGGGCATTACAATAGAAGAAATGGGAGAACAAATGGGGGCCTCCAGAACAACCGCAAGAAGATATTTAGAATACTTAGTAGCGACAAACGAAAGCACAGTAGAATACACATATGGCATTATCGGACGACCAGAACGAAAGTATCGAATAGGACGAGGACTATGAAGAAGCGATTATTACTATGTATATGGATCATGACAGGAGTAATAGCTGGTTGTTCCTCGGAAAAATCCCATACGAATACAGTGAACATCGACAAAGTAGAAATCGTTGCGCCGAACGTTCAAGGAGCAGGCTGGGACTTAACAGCGCGGGCGATGCAAAAAACACTAACAGAAGAAAAAATCTTCATAAAACCAATCACTGTTACAAACAAAGTAGGTGGCAGCGGTGACGTCGGATGGAAATATACGAAACAAAAAGGCGGTCACGTACTGGCGATTAACTCAAGCTTACTCATAACGAACAACCTACTAGGACACAGTAAACTAACATATAAAGACTTCACACCGCTCGCAACACTTGCATCGGACTGGGAAGTTGTTGTCGTATCAAAAGACTCAAACATAGAAAACGCAAAACAACTAATGGAACAACTAAAACAAAATAAGAAAAGCTTCAAAATCGGCGTTGCCCCAGGCCTAGGAAACGACGATCACCTATCCTTCGTACAAGTAAGCAAAGCATTCGGCATAAACCCAGCCGAACTACAATTCTTCGTCTACGACAACAAAGAAAAAATCATAAACGCCCTAACGAACAAACAAATAGGCGCCGCAACCATGACCCTATCCGAAGCCGAAAAACAATACAAAGTCGGCAAAATAAAAATACTAGCCGTATCCGCACCAAAACGGATAGACCGACTACCACAAATCCCAACATGGAAAGAACAAGGAATCGACGTCATATTCCAGCACTGGAAAGGAATCATGGGCCCGAAAGATATGACGGAGGAAGAGGTTGCTTATTGGGATGGTGTGATTAAGAAGATGGTGGAGAGTGAGAGTTGGAAGGGGATTTTGAGGGAGCGGGGTTGGAATTCTTATTATAAGGATAGTGGGGAGACTAGGGGGTTTTTGGAGGAGAGTAATTTTAGGTATGAAGAGATGGTGGAAAAAGAGGCTTAAGAGGGAAGTAGTCAATCATGCTTTATTTTTGTAGTTACTTCTATATAATATAAAAGAGATGAGAGTGTTAGGCTAATTACATTAAAAGGGCTAGATAGGGTTAGATAAAATCTAGCTTACTGATTAAAAATATATTAGTCGTTAAAAGATATAAAAGGCATTTTTCAGTCTATAAAGTGTGGAAACATAAAGTATAGAGTTTCTGTGAGATTTAAGGAGGACATAATGAAGAAAAATATTTATGTTGTTGGAGCAGTAATTGTCCAAGAAGAGAAAATTTTATGTGCGCAAAGAGGACCATCTAAATCGCTACCTCTTATGTGGGAATTTCCAGGTGGGAAAATAGAAGAGGGAGAAACACCTCAAGAGGCGTTAAAGCGTGAAATTGATGAAGAAATGCATTGTAGCGTGCAGATTGGTGAACAAATTGATTATACAGCCTATGAGTATGATTTTGGTATTGTTCATTTGAAAACTTTTTATTGTAAACTTGTTGAAGGAAGTCCGGTTTTAACTGAGCATGTAGCAATTAAATGGTTATATCCGAATGAGCTATCAGCTTTAGAATGGGCACCTGCGGATATCCCAACTATTGAGAAATTATCAAAAGAATCGATTGTAAAGTAATCTTAAAAAAACTATTCGTTTTATACGGATAGTTTTTTATGTTTGTAATAAATTTGCACTTTAAATCAGTGAGTAATACAATTAATATAAAAAATTGTCATAAATGGTGATCATATGGAGAATTTTATTCAAAAATTAGAGGGGTCTTTATATAAAGGGTTTATTGATCAAAAACATAATCATCCCGGAATATATAAACCTAAGTTATTAGTAAATAATACGAAAAAAAATGAAAATGTTTTAAGCTCATTGTTGGAGGAGCTTGAAAACAGTACATCCTTTATTTTCTCAGTGGCTTTTATTACAGAAAGTGGACTGGCGACTTTAAAATCACATTTCCTTGACCTTAAACAAAAAGGGGTTAAAGGACGTATATTAACATCTACATTTTTAAATTTTAATACACCAAAAGTGTTTAGAGAATTAATGAAACTTGAAAATGTAGAAGTAAGATTAACAAACTTATCTGGTTTTCATTCAAAGGGATACATATTTGATAATAAAACACATTGTTCATTAATTGTCGGTAGTTCAAATCTAACTGCACATGCTTTGAAGGTAAACTATGAATGGAACGTTAAGTTAACATCGCATGAAGATGGAGAGATTGTACAGCATTTTAAAAACCAATTTGAAGAAGTTTGGGAGCATTCTCAAGTATTAACCGAAGAGTTGATTGCAAATTACGAAACAATATATGAGCAAGCTGCAGAAAATAAGTTACTAGATCGAGTTATAGAATTACCTGGTCAATATCACAATTCAATTGAAGAAGCTTTGAAAATTACCCCAAATAAAATGCAACAAGCTGCGTTACAAGAAATACAAGCTATTCGAGACGCCGGAAAAGAAAAAGGCTTAGTTATCTCTGCAACAGGAACGGGGAAGACATATCTTTCAGCATTTGATGTCAGAAATTTTGCACCTAAACGGATGTTATTTATTGTTCACCGAGAGCAAATATTAAATAAAGCGAAATCTGATTTTCAAAAAGTTCTTGGTGGGATAGATGAGGACTTTGGAATTTTATCAGGGTCAAATAAACAAATAAATGCTAAATATTTATTTGCGACGATCCAAACCATTTCAAAAGAAGAAAATTTACAGCAATTTGATCCTGGGTTATTTGATTATATTTTAATAGATGAAGTTCATAAAGCAGGTGCTGGTTCTTATCATAGAGTTATTGATTATTTTAAACCGAAATTTTTAATGGGAATGACCGCTACACCTGAACGTACAGATAATTTTAATATTTATGAGCTATTTGATTACAACATTGCTTATGAAATTCGATTGCAAGAAGCACTTGAAGAAGATATGCTTTGTCCTTTCCATTATTTTGGAGTAACTGATTTTGAATATAATGGTGAAAAGATAGATGACACTACTGTTTTATCTAAACTTGTTACGGAAGAACGAGTAGATCATATAGTTGAAAAAGTAAAATATTATGGTTTTTCTGGTGAGAAAGTAACAGGACTAATGTTTTGCAGCCGAAAAGATGAGGCAGAACAATTATCACATGCTTTAAATGAAAAAGGTTTTCGCACATTTGCATTAACCGGCGATCATTCCCAAGAGGAAAGAGAACTGCGGGTGAATCAATTAGAAAATGGCATACTGGATTATATTTTAACAGTAGATATTTTTAATGAAGGTATTGATATTCCGAGTGTGAACCAAGTTGTTATGTTGAGACAAACTCAATCAAGCATTATCTTTATACAGCAGTTAGGGCGTGGACTTCGAAAACACGATTCGAAAGATTTTGTTACGATTATTGATTTTATTGGAAACTATAAAAATAACTATTTAATTCCGATTGCCCTTTCAGGAGATAGATCACAAAATAAAGATAATATACGTAGATATACAAATGACACGAGTTATATTAAAGGTATTTCAACAGTTAACTTTGAAGAGATAGCGAAAAAGCAGATCTTTAAAGCGATTAACAATAGTAATTTAACAGCAATGAAAGTATTGAAGGAAGCTTTTGCTGAGTTGAAAAATAGAATAGGAAGAACTCCATATCTATATGACTTTATAGTAAACCATTCTATTGATCCAGTTGTACTTGCAGAAGGATATTCGAACTATTATCAGTTCTTATTGAAAATGAAAGAAGATGTCCCTGCATTAACAGAGTACGAAAATAAAGTTTTAACGATGTTTTCATTGGAAGTATTGAATGGAAAACGTAAAAACGAAATCGTTTTGTTAGACTTATTATTAAAGCAAGAAAAAGTTGATAAGGATGAGTATATAAAACAACTTGAAGAATCTAATTGCTTAACAGATGATGAAACGATTACTTCAGTACAACGAATTTTTGAATTAGAGTTTTTCTCACAAAACAGTCAAAAGAAATATGGAGAAAAGCCAATTCTCTCTTTACAGGACGATAAGATGTATATGTTTAATGATTCTATCCGAAAAAGCTTAGAACAAAATCAATACTTTAAGCGTATGGTTATGGACATTATTAAAAGTGCAAGGAAAAAGAGCAAAAACTATGAGTGTGATAGTAACCTTACTGTATATAAAAAATACTCAAGAAAAGATGTGTGTAAACTTTTAAATTGGCATAATGACGAGAGCTCAACTATGTATGGTTATAAGACAAAGTACTATACTTGTCCAATATTTATCACATACCATAAAAATGATGAGGTAGAATCCAGTGTGGACTACGGTGATGAATTCCTTAATCAAGATGTTCTTAAATGGTATACAAGAAGTAATAGAACATTAAAATCAAAGGAAGTTCAAACAATTATTGATGCTAAAGAAAATAATATTGACGTCCATATTTTTGTGAAAAAAGATGATGACGAGGGAAGCGACTTTTACTATTTAGGAAAAGCGACACCTGATAAAGCAAGTGTAGAACAAACTGAAATGAAAGATAAAAATGGAAAAGAACTACCTGTTGTTACGATGAATATGATTATGGAGAAATCAATTGATAATAAGATCTATGATTATATAAAGGACGGTAATGTTTTGTAGGTATATTAAATTTTTAATATCTTTATGTTTCTAAAATTATTAAGCGAATATAGATGGGGCTGTATCAAAATGACATCGGAGTATGCTTTTGATATGGTCTTTTTCTTACGATTAGTCAACCTATATTTTTAGATTTTTAATCGACTAGATATTAAAAAATACAGGTATTTATTCTCATGCATACCAAATACCCCTAATATGGATTCGTTT
>NZ_JBPWAP010000085.1:0-16362 GCF_051776705.1 Bacillus cereus group sp. BceL291
TCCGCCAGTATTCGGTTTTTCTTCTGGCTTAACTTCTCCGCCAGTATTCGGTTTTTCTTCTGGCTTAACTTCTCCGCCAGTATTCGGTTTTTCTTCTGGCTTAACTTCTCCGCCAGTATTCGGTTTTTCTTCTGGCTTAACTTCTCCACCAGTATTCGGTTTTTCTTCTGGCTTAACTTCTCCACCAGTGTTCGGTTTTTCTTCTGGCTTAACTTCTCCGCCAGTGTTTGGTTTTTCTTCTGGCTTAGTCTCTTTCTCTATTACATTAATAGAATTAAATAAAAACTGACTATATTGTTCTCGTGTTACAACTGATGTTGGTGAATACATTTTACCACCTGTACCAATCGTAACGCCCTTCTCTTCTAAAGCACCAATTGCCTTGTACGACCAAGAGTTTTTATCAACATCTACAAATGATGTATTTTTAGTTCCCTCAAATTTGAAAGCATTTGTAAGTACCTGCGCCATTTGTTCGCGAGTTAAGATATCATCCGGGCCAAATTCCCCTTCTCCATACCCCTTAATAATACCAAGTTTAGCAAGTGCTAGAATCTCTTTTTCAAACATATGCCCTTTAATATCGCTAAATGGGTTTTTGAAATTACCCGCATCCGCTGGCTTTAAGTAGTTGTAGATCATGCGAGCAACTTGTCCACGAGTTACATTATCGCCAAAACCAAACTGTCCATTACCGTAACCAACAACAATATTTCTATTCGCTAAGTTTGTGATTGCTTTAGTCGCCCAGTGGTTATTTGGTACATCATAGAATGATATAGTATCAGCTTTAACTTCAGCTGGCTTGATATGGTCAACATTGATTCCCATACCCGTTCCCATCATTGTTAATGCTGCCGTTGTAGTTAGAATTGTTTTTTTCATGATAAATCCTCCAGTTTAATATTTCATCTTAATATACCTATAATACAAAATATATTACCACTGTAACAATACTAGCGACATAAAACCAGCAATTATAGAGATTGCTGCCGGAAAACGGTAACTCATACTGATTATTTTCAAACCTTCTGTTGTTAGTTCAATGCTAATCTTCAGAAATTTAAAGGAATGGTAGCCGCTTATTGTTCTGGTAAATATATATTTTTTTACAAACAATAAAATCACAATTAACCCATATATTACTGCTGATAAAATGAATACTGTTACATGTAATAAAATCGGTATCAATAGCCAATGTATCTTCAAAGACCCTAAGATATATAAATACATAGATGAAATCACTATCATTTTTGTATCTCCAGGCGAAAACTTAGCCAATGGCATTTTTTCTCTAATTAACACACCAATTATTAATGCAACAATTGCGATTACGAGTAGAGCTAACACATTCTTATTCTGAATTACACAAAGAACTATTGAAAGACTAAAAAATATTAAGTGCCAATAGTTTTTAGTAATCAGATACTTTAAATCCATAAAAACATTTAAACTCATGTAAACTGTATATAATATCAAGGTGTTCACGAATTTTTAACATCACCACCTATAAAATCTAATTTCTTATAATTAGCGATTTTGAAGTCTACTTGAGAATAATCAATTTGTATAAAGTAAAAGAATAAAATTTTGTCAATTATGGCTAGATTGACGACCTCGTATGAGGCTGTTATAAGTTATTCCCACTCTAACTTATAACAGCCTCACACAGCACAACGTTTTCGGCATGTACGAAGAACCTCGTATATCTACCTTTTGATATTGATCGCTTCATCGAAACGTCTTCTTGGGATATTTCTCACGATTATATCAATCAGATTATCGATACACTGTTAAATTACGGCCACAGATGAGTTTTAAGTTCCACTCACCAAACTCTACTCGTCGACCTAACCCTCTAGTGACCATATCAAGGGCGGCACGCAATATTCATTTATCAAAGGATCAATTTGTGCTGTTTACAAAATTCCAAGTGGAATCCCCACCAAAAGATATTTCATTCTAACGGAATCTTAAAATACTCTCACAGCACACTTCAAAATCGCTAAACTTCAACTTACTCTGCAATCTTTTTGGGTTTTCTTATCACTACAAGCTCATCTTCTGGATTTTTCCTTTTAGCAATAAGGTTATTATTTTTATCCACTACTGATCGTACCTTATAATACACTTGAGCTATTTTTACGATTTCCCCTGTTTTATTTTCGATAGCGACAGCACCTCTTAACTGATATGTTTTCCCATCAAAAGTTTTTACAGAGTGAGCTTTACAAGATACATCATAAAATGTAAGCCTACTTTCTTTTTCCATAAACTCCCCCCTTTGAAGGTATTTTCTATCAATAAAAGAAAAATAATAATAAAATAATATTTTTTTATCTTATCACTGCTTATAAACCCGTCTTATCATTTACAATAGACAAGGGTATACATAATGATAAAAAGTAAATGTTTGAAAGCGATTAGTTAATGAGGTTATTTATCCTCAAGTTTGGCATGATACAAACTAGATTCGAACAGTCTTTCAAGAGGTTCTTTTAAATATGTACTTATTGTCCTAGCTCTTTTTGCATTAACACCACTTCTGCCTGTTTCAATGCTATAAAGAGTATTTTCTGGAATATTAGTACCTATTGAAAGTTCTCGTACAGTTAGGTCCTTTTCTTCCCTAACTTTTCGCAAAACTGTCGATTTAGTTTTATTTGACAAAGCCAAATACTCACCTCCTTGTCTATATTCTATTTGATTATCAATCAAACGTCAACTGTTTGATGAAGCTTTTTTATTCTCACGGAATAAAACAGGTTAGGTGACATCTACTAATCGCAATAACATACGAAAGGTTGATTGGATTGGAAGATAACATTTTTGGTAGAAATTTAAGGAATTTAAGGAATTTACAGGGGTTAAGCTTAAACGCATTAGGTAAAGAACTTGGCGTAACAGGAAGCGCAATATCAAGTTGGGAACTTGGTAATAAAGAACCAAATTTTGATATGCTGAAAAAGGTATCCAGTTATTTCCAAGTTAGCATCGATTATATGTTAAACTACCAAGTTTTTGACGATGAAGCACAAAGAAAAGAAGTAGTTTCTCAATTAGCTAATGAAATATACGAAAGGTACAAAAATATCCCAGATAGCAAAAAGCCTATGGTTAAGCAAGAATTAATCAAATATGTGAATTACTTAAATTTCACAGCACAAGCTGACGTTGAAGAATTAAAACCAGATAATGAAAAATAAGTGGGTAGGGTATCTGTTACAGGATACTCTACTCTTTATTTTCAATTTTTCGAAGTACATCTAGAATCTTATAGAAAAATTCCACTGGATTTTCTTGATTATTTAGTACATCTTCAAATAAATCTTTTTCCATTTGTTGTTCAATGAACTGTTGATCAATTTCTTTATATTGCATATGCATAAATCTCCCTCCACTGAATATTACATTTAATCAGATTACGGAATTCATTTAAATTCGACATAGAAATTTTGGTGACATTAAACACGAAATACGATAAATAAAAATATAACGGTTGAACGATATTGTTTGTACAATTGAATTTCGTTCAACCGTCATACAAATAGCTATTCTTTCATAAGCTCTTCGGTCTTTATCCCAAGAGCTTCAGCTATTTTCTTGATATTTTGATAAGTAGGGTATTTTCTTTCCCCACTTTCAATTTGCGAAATTGTCGGTTGTGGAACACCAGATTTTTTTGCTAAATCTATTTGAGTCCAGCCTTTCTTCAACCTCGCCTCTCTAATCATAGTCATCATTGTATTCAGCCCCTTAATATTCGATATCGAATAATTAAATTACTGTATAAATGATACGGGCATAAAATAAATTCGGGAAGGGTTAAAAAAATACCCCTTCCCGAATAGGAATTTAAATGTTAAAATATAATATTTTAGCGATTTTAAACTATCACTTTTTTATTTTACTATTAATCATTTTAAATTGTTTTTTTATAGTTTCCACTGATTTAAACAACATATCAGCGATTTGATTCCTATTTAACCCTTTTTCTTTTAACTTATATACCTCCCTCTCCGAAGGGGTTAAAACACTAATTTTCCTTTCTGTTTTCAAAGCATTAACAAGTGTAAAAGAAACATCCGAATGAATACTTACCTTACCTTGATATGCATCTCTAATTGTACCTGGAATGTCTCTATATGAGGTTTTAGTCACATAATTTATAGCGCCATTATCGAATGCTTCCAAAATGATTTCTTGTTCTTCCCAAGAAGTCAACATGATAATATTTTTAAAACCTCTATCATTCCAATGATTTGCAACCTCTAATCCATTTAAATTTTCATTATCACTTGAATCAGATAATGTTAAATCCAGTAGTATCACATCTATATTTTTGATATTTATTGAAAAAGCCTCTTCTTTTGTCGTAGCTTTTTCAATAACTGTTAAATCATTTTCCTTCTCTATATACTCACACAAACACTTCATCCATACTGGATCATCTTCAACAACGGCCAATCTAATTATAGTCATCCCTTACGATCTCCCATCTATATTAAATTGTTCATTAATTTTAAGAACCCTCCTGGCTGGAAGTGACAAAGTAAATGTAGTCCCTTGATCAACTTTACTCTTAATAGAAATATCGCCACCATGCTTCTGCATTACGTTATAGGAGTATGTAAGACCTAATCCATAGTTCCCTTTCGTACCTTTGGTACTAAAGAAAGGATTTAGTACCTGATCTAGTTTGTCTTTTGGAATCCCTTTCCCACTATCAGTAATATCTATATATACTTTTCGTCTAGTTTTATAAAGCTTAACTAATAATCTCCCGTCATTACCCATTGCTTCTAAAGCGTTCTTAATGATATTTAATAAGGTTTCTTGTATATGTATGGGATCACCGTGTACTTTTACATCTACTTCATACTGCTTAATAACCTGTACATTTGAATTTAAATACGGTTGAAGCAAAGCTAATGTAGATTCAATATTATCTGATAGCCAAAATTGTGATTCCTTTAAATTCATAACGTCTAATTTACTTTGGATACGAGCTGAAAGTTCTAAAACATGTTGAGTACTATTAAGGGCTAACTCTATACTCTCATTAGCTTTTTTAGTTAAATTATGTTCTTTTAACTGACTGACTAAAAAATCAATTTTTGCTATTTCATTTTTGATTGTATGATTCAATAATGCGGTTCCAGATGCAACAGCCTTCATAGTGGTATCTCTATGCTGCCTTTCGAAACGAATTTTAACATCTAAAAAACCATATCTTATAATAAGGTACCCAAATATAACAAACTGAAAGGCAATAACCAATGGATTATAAAACCATATATCCTTTATACCCAAAGCTTCCAAAATAATATTTGTAACCAAGGCAAAAGTATTTACCGGAAGAATAACTACACATGTAAATATTTTATTTTTCTTTATAGCTGGCCTTGTCTCGCCAAAGGTAGAATAAATCATTAATATATTTGTTCCCATAACATAAGGAACTGTCCAATAAGCCAAAATGACATAATGGGTTTTAAACTCAGGATATATTTGATCAATACTATACATATAGAAGACTGGAATTAAAAAGAATACATTCCTTAGTATTCTTTTTAGATGTGAATTAGTCCTAAACACTCCTGAAAACACAACTCCAAACATCCAGATAGCATAAGGCGTTAAATAATGTCCCCATGATGTTGCAATTGCATCTATCCATAAAATTAATTCTGGACGATCTGGCCCTATTCCGAGCATCACTCCTAAACCGCCAAATCCACCAAACAGGGCAATTGCACTCGCCCACCGTGTTTCTTCATTTTTAGGATTAGTTAGAAATAATATGGCTGCCATCATCCACAGCAAAAACACCAGTACTATCATATACACACCCCCATATTATTCGTTTTCGAATATTCGTTTTCGAATAAATCCTATGGTGTCCAATGCAATTTGTTTTCTTTTAAGTACAATTCCAGCATGACCACAGTTATAAATATATCGCATAGGTTTATTCCATGCTTCCCAAAGATAACTTGTATCCTTCATATGTACGTATTGATCATACTTTGCTGAAATCAATAGAATATTCTCCTGATTCATTATTGGAGTAGCTTGACTTGGTTCGGTAATTTCCCAACTCTCCACGAGTTCTTCATATGTAACACCATGAACAGACAAATCCTTTTTAATATATTTCCCTGGATTTGTATTCCAGATTGAATATGAAAGACGATTTGCATAAAAAACAGAGGTCAATACATCAATTTCCGGTTCAACTAATGCCGTTAAATTAGTAATAAAACCACCCAAACTCACACCTATTAAAATTACAGGTCCTTTTTTATTCTTCTTGATCCAATGAATCAATCCTCTTAGATCAACAACCGCTTGTTGTGTAGATTTGACAGTACGTTGTATGTTCGCACTTACCATATACTCACCACTAAACAATGATTCTTCCGGTTCTCTAGCAAAATGATAAGGTAGAGTAAAATAATATAAATTCCAATCTAAATCTATCATTTTTTCATGAAAGATTTTTTTCACACGTTCATTACTATCCATACGCCAGCCATGAACAAAAATAACATTAGGCGCATCCTCATTTTTATTTAAATAAGCTTCACCGCTTACCAGATCATTAAACGGGTTGCCACTTTCTATTAGACTTTGATATTCAAATTTAGCGATTTCATATTTTTGTAAATCCGACACTTCATAATAAAATTGAATATCAATTGATTGATCTACTTTATAAAACTCATTAATATCTTCAAAATCCATCTCCGCCCCCCCCGAAAATTGATATTCCTTGCTTCTTTTTTTATGCAAATCATAAAGCGCGCATAAATCTATTAACTTTGAAAACAACAATTTCATTATCCCCCCAAATGTATTTAAATAAAAAAAGCTCACCAACTATAAAAAGTATTCTTTCTTACAAAAATACTAGATTATAATCAATCTGCTCATCAGATCTTAGCATTATATAATTTGTACTCCATTAAATCAAAAGGTAGAAATCCCCTTTTTTTCCCTTAATAAGATATATAGAAAAGGTAATTAAATCCGGATTAATCAAACAGACGAACCAAACCTAGTCACTAGGTTGATATTTCATAAAAAAAAAGATAAAATATATAACATAATGTATATAATTAAAAAAGAGATTTATGATATAGTTATTTCATATAAACAGGAAATTAAGTTCAATTCATTTAAAAAAAGACAAAAAATAAAACTCCACCCACCGTTTTCAATTGATTCGAAGTTTGGCGACTAGATCAATTGAAAACCCACGTTAGCAGAGTTTTTTAACAAAATTAATATTATGGTTAAATTATATCATAACTAATGAAGTTTTGTGAATAAAAAACTCGCTAATTTTCCGATATTGGGCTGGAAATATTAGGGAGGTTTTTTCGTGTTATTAAAAAATTTTTTATTAAGCAAAGCAAAACGAGAACTAAGTCCTCAACTGGATCGTATATCCACTAAACCAGGAAATATTAATAAAGCCGTAAAAAAAATTCTAAAGGAGATTGATAGCATTCTTTTAGAAGAACAGGGCTTTACTACTGAAGACATTTCTTTACAAACTCCTCGTAAGTACAAAGGACTTGAAACAATTTTATCTTATCTTGTTCACGAAGGTTTTTCTTGTGTGAAACAGGATGTGATAGCCCAAAAAGCGGGAATTTCAAAACCCCTTATCAATGAAACTCTTTCCTGGCTAGAAAAACTTGGTATCTGCCAACAAATTAGAAATCGTAAAGCTGGAAAGAAAGGTCCTTCTGTATACATTTTAACAATACATAATAATTATCAAAAAATCATAGATTACTTTAAACACAAATGGCATCTAGCAATTGAGATAACAGAAACTATCTCAAACTTAATATTCAAGTGGACTCTATTAAAAGAAAAAAAAGAAGAAGTTACAGACGAACAAGTAGATACAGATCCAAAACAAGAAGAAGCTAATGAGCAAAGTGAAGAACCTAAAGACTATTTTGCTAGAAAAGAAGATTTCAATGAATATTTAAGTAAAGATCAACAAAGAGCATGGCACTATATTATGAGTTCTCCATTTACTAATCTGTCTGAAAAAGATGCATATGCAATTGCAAATAGAATGCCACCAGATATCGACAGAGATGCTTGGTATTTCTTCAGACAAGCTGCCGATCGTTTTGAAGCTAGTAAAGCTGATAAGAGTAATGCTGCTTATTTCATTGAAATATTTAGCCAAAACTATAAATCTTATTTAAAACGTAAAAAAGAAGAAGATGAAAAATATGTTTCATCTTTATCAAAACCAAAACAAAAGTTAATAATTTACGATTTTATCAAAGGGGAATAATCTTACTTAAAATCGCCATTTTTATAGCCTTGTTTAAAAATTATAGCAAAACAAGGCTATTTGTCATGCGCTTATATTATCCCCTAAATACCTCTCATACTTCACATCCAAATCAATTAAAAATAATAGTAAATTTTTAACATATAATGGAAAAACACAATAAGATAACCCACTAAAATCATCGTAATAAATAGACAGAAAATTTAGATACCTCCTGTGTTTCTACCAAATAACTACTAAGAAAAAAAATCAAACTTCTTGTTAGAGTAAGGATGAAGTGCCATTTTTAATTCCTAATGTATTTAATGGTTTTAATTTTTAAAACAAGATTTATTAAATAAAAGAATCTTATCATCATTCATCAATTTATTTATTAACACCATTTGTCATTCTCCCTACTGTTTCCCTAATCCTCGCTAAAATAGACACCCTATATTAGTGCATATAAATATCAAACCTATACATTCTCCCTAAACTTCGCTAAATAGTCTGTTTTCGATTTTCAACAAAATCAGTGGTTCTTCCTTCTAAAAGTACAAAAAACTGTTACAACCAAATCTAGAAGTTTATAACAAAGTTTATTAGACACTGTCATACCCAAATGTTTCAATTTGTTGCAACAACGATCTTCCATATCTCCCGGATTTTCATATAATCTGCCCACTTTACAACTGACATACAAATCATAATCAGAAAGACATCTAACGGTAATCAAATTGTTATCGAATCGATACCTGAAACATAATGTATAACTCCCTCTCACCGGGAGTTATAGAAAAATAACAAATAAAATACTAATTAGTTACAATGAAGGTATCAAAAAGTAATTCGTAGGTTATCTTTTGGTGATTTTTATTGTGTTTTTTTGTTGTGTCACCCAAAGGAGTGTGTTACAATTACAATAAGGTATCGAAAAGTAATCTTTTTATAACCAATAAGGTTTCGAAAAAAATTCATATAGTAATGAAATAGTAAACAAAAGGAGATGTGTTTTATGAGTATGTTATTTAACCTAAAAGCGGATATTGGAAATAGTAAAGTTAAGTTCAAAATTGAAGATAAGATTGAAAAAGTACCTAGCGTATACAAACGTTTGTTTAAACCTCTTGATCCAAGTGAAACGAATATTGAAAAATGTGTTGTGAATTTACTAGATGAATTACAGGTACATATTACAAGCAATACAATAAAGCGTAGTGGTCAATTTTTAGTTGGTAAACGTGCGATGAATTTTGCTAAGGATACAACAACAATGGATATTGAAGAAGGTGGAAAACATGAAGATGATCTACCGATTATTCATTTAGTTAGTATTGTAGCTGCAAAGGCAATCCAAAAGGAATTTGGAGAAACTAAAACCTTACCAGCAACACTTGATGTAAAAGTAAAACTAACTACAGCTATACCAGCAAGTGAATGGAAACCAGAACACGCTAGAGTATTAGAAAAACGATTAGTAGAAAAGCCACACATTGCAATTGTAGATGTTGCTGAAGAGAAGGTAACTGTAACAGTTAGTTTTGAACAAGTAACTGTTACTCGTGAAGGGATTCCGCCATTGTATCGAATGATTCGCGCGATTGCTGATGGTGAGAATAAGATGTTTAAAAAATACGTGGAATTTTGTGAACAAGAACTAAAATATACCGAAGAAGAAATCCAAAAAATGTTAACACTCGAAGTGTTTTCAGCAAAGAAAATCCTGCATGCTGATATTGGTGATGGTACAACAGAGTACATTTATACAGAAGGATTAAACCCTAAACCTGATTCATGTACAGGTGAACGCCGAGGTATCGGACATGCTTTGTTAGAAGCAATAAAACTTTTACAGAATAACAGACCAGGGGTTGGAGAAATTACCCGTCAACAATTTGCTGAGATTTTATTACATGAGGAACACAAATTCTATCAAGAAGCTAAAGAGTTTTTCTATGAGACTCGTTATGTTCAAGCTGAGAATATTTTACGCGATATTCGTAATAAATACAGAAATAATACAGCAAGTGAAGCCGAAGTCATTGCGATTTACGGAGGAGGATCAATTGCACTAGAAGAGGATTTGGAAAAAGAATTAGTATCATTCTGTAAGAGAAATAAATTAGAATTACTATGGATTCCTGCTGAATATGCTGTTGACATGAATATTGAAGGCTTAGATGTACTAGAAAAAGAAGTGTTAGTTTAGGTTGGTGTTAGATTATGAAGGCAAAAACAAAACCAGAACAATATGGATGGAAATTAAAAAAAGTAAATGATCCAGAATTTTGGGATTGGTACGAAAACCAAGATAATATAGGTGAATCATTGTTTACTTTAATAAAGTTTTTTATAAAACAATATGGAACGGTAGACGTAAAAAGCTTTGAAGCACAGCAAGAAATGCATAGAGATTTGTTGATGAAAGATGAATTTTATCAAGAGTTCAACAAAATGAAAAATTTATTACAAGATAATACAGTTGTTTCTAAAGTGATCACTGAACAACCTTCTGTTCAAAATATTGAACCCTCAAAAGGTGAATCTGTAAAAAAAGAGGAATCAATTAAAGAAGAAACAAAAGAAGAAGTGAAACAAGAAACATCAGCACCGAATATATTTGGTGCTGTAAATCGCGATAATATTGTTTGAATATGTGCATCAAAACTATTAAACAGAAATGTAATTGGTCATGATCCATACGAGATATATGTACAAGATTATGAACAAAAAAAGTACAAGGATATTGAAGTAAAAATGCTAGTTGTCCGTAAAGGGCAACTAGCATTTTTTTATGAGAGAGTAATAGTGAGGACAGCTGACATAATATTATAGTGTGATCTAGAGATCAGTTATATAGGTAGGATATATACAGAGATAATATATATGTACAAGCTATGTGATATATATTATATGCAAGGAACGATGGATGGTGTTTCGTACCGAAATACGAAAGATGTTGAGTTGGATTTGGATGATGGAATATGGAATGAATGGGCTGCCGGCCGCCGGGGATTTACTGTAGTTAAAAGACTAATAGCCTTTCGATTAGTTACAGTATTCGTAGAATACAGTTACTATCTCAAGGATAACTTCAGTAATCTTGATCTTTATAAGAATTAGAATCTACCTTGATATAATAGGATTTTAGTATAGAATAGCTATAGGAATAGGCACAGAACTAATTTACAAGTATTCTTACGCCTATTCCTATAGCTATTCTATTCATTTCTATAGTAATTCCATAAGTAATTCTTAAATATATTCTAAACTTATTCCTTAGTGTATTCTATTTGAAATATCGAAGGTATTATTTGAGAAATTGATGTTTTCATCACTGATCCACTTCGATATTAATGCGAATAAAGGGTTAAATGTACTCATGAAACATTCGTATTAAAAATAAATTGAATTTTCAGAACTAACCACGTAATGGAACTAAAATAACCTATGATCAGGAGTAAAGAAAACACATCCCCTCATTCTTTTAGATGATGCTTCGCGACGAAAAAAACAAGAAAAGAAGAAGGAGAACATAAAAGAGACAAGAAACCCCTATTGCATTGTGTAAGATTTTTGGCGTATAATTGCGGTACACGATTTTTAGGAATGAGAGGTATATAAAAATGAATTACGAAGCAAGTGTTAGCATGTTTTTGTCTTCACTCAAGAATCGCGGGCGTAAGGAGTCTACTCTCCAAAGATATCAATACGATCTATCCATTTTTGTCTCCTGGATTAAAAAAAGACACCCATCTCCTTCTCATGAAGTCTTTCAATCTTTCGATACAAATGCATTATTTAGTTTCTTAAATGCCCTTAAAAAAGATCGTAGGGCTTCTCTTTCCAATATAAAAAGAATCAAAGGTGTAGTAATTAATTTCCTACAGTTTCACGGTAATACAAACGATTTAAAAAGCGATGCTGCCCCACCACCTCTTACATCAAAAAATTTCGCTTCTGATAAGGAAATACGCAAACTAATGCGCACAATAAAAAGTTTAGATGGACTATCAAAATACCAAGCATCCGGAAGAATACATATCCTGAACCGAAATATCCTATTAGTTCGGTTCATGCTAAAGTACGGTTTATCTATTCAGGACATCGTTTCGCTATCCATGTGCGATTTAAAACTTAGTGAGAGTATAATTACCCCAGGACAAACAAGTGCGTTTAAACGCACCGTAAAGCTATCTAAAAAAGATAGAGAATTAGTCCTAGACTATTTAAATGACATTCCTGAAACGATACGGCCAAAACAACATAGTAACGATCCATTATTTGTAGCTTTTGATTTCGGACCACAAACATTTCGTTGGAGTTATGAGAAAGATGCTCCCGCTGCATTAACGAAAATTGGTGTACAAAGGATGCTTCAAAAAGAAATTAAACGCGCAAGTATCCACGTTACTCCCACAACGTTACGGAACCGTTGGATACTAAATGCCTTACAAAAAGGAATAACGCCGGTAGAGATCAAGTTACATCTTGGTTTAAAAAGCATTGAAGCGCTACATCGTTATGTTGTGTTTTGGAACGATATGGAGAAATCTACTTAATACGGTAAATGAAATTTCAGATTACCTTTAAATTGTAGTAAACTGTTATTATATATAACAATAGGAGGATTTAATGATGTTACCGAAATTAGATGCTAGATGTGAAAAATGTAATGGTTATGGGATTGAGTGGAATAAAACTTTTGATAGAGCTGTAGATAGAGTAATGGATACCCAAGGTTTGAGTTTTTATGATTCTGTAAATCAAGTACGTGGTAATAGTATGTATGAAGAAGATTATAATTTATGCGTACCTTGTAATGGTACTGGTAAGAAAGAATAGTTGTAATTTAGTTTTCAATCCCTGCAAATTATGTGGGGATTTTTTTAAAAAAAGACACTTTTTTATGTGTCTTTAAAATAGTACTGGTATATACGGCCATGCTTTATATATTATAATTATTAATACAGCTAAGATTCCTAATCCAATAATCCCCCTAATTTCAGATGGAATAGCTTTTGGGATATAGTTTGCTATAACATGACAAATTATAAGCATTATGATAAAAACTAAAGCTACTTTTGCTAGTGAATCGGTAATCTCTGTTGGTACTTTTACTGAACTGAAATCCATATTATTTTCCTTTCGAATATAAAATATAATATATATATATAATACAATGTATTTTCAATAAAGAAAAGAAACCCTATTAACCTCTAGGAGACATCAAATGATGGATTACACACAAAAGAAAAGATAATCGGCTTAAAATTACAATCTCGGTGAATAAATTAATTCTTTTACTAGGGTCACCATATCGAAAAAAAAATTGTACGGTTAGACATGATTTGGACAAGAATCAGCCGATTTCTTAACGTACAGGGAATCGGCTTTTATTTTTAATATGGTACATGAAATTTTATTATAAAACTAAAAAAGCCCCTTTAGGAGCTTTCACTATTTTACTAGATATTGTTGCAATTCTTGAATTATCGTTTCTGCACCTTCTGGACTAAGAACGATTTTTCCACCTACTAAAGATATATTTTTATCTGAAACATCTCCTGTAATCATACATGCTTGTTGTGATTTATACTTCTGTAAAATGATTTTGTCACCTTCAACAAAAATTTCCATAGGATCTTTTTCTGCAACTCCTAAAGTACGTCTTAACTCAATCGGAATTACTACTCGACCTAATTCATCAACTTTTCTTGTTATTCCTGTAGATTTCATAAACTCCCACCTTTTCGTTTAATAGTGTTATTTTAATAGAAAATCAACACAAAATAAAAACATAAGCAACCAAAAAGTAATCATCATAATAAAAATATTTTCACAACCTTCATAGAAAGAAAATGACTGTTCTTCACTTTTCATAAAGAACCCCTTCTATATATTAATAAATTCTTAGAACCGCAAATCTATCAATAAACAAATCTATTATTTATACCAGAATAAAAATTGAATAATATTATTCAATTGGAGGCATTTATGACTACTATAAACGCTGTAACTCAGGAGTTACATAAAGCATTCGATTTATTTAATGAGCGTTTTTTTGAAAATAAGCTCCCTACACCCGCAATTACAATCCAAACCTCCAGGCATAACAAACTAAGTATGGGATGGTGCTCTGTTTACCCTATTTGGACTGATAAAAAAGGTGATACCAAACGATACGAAATTAATATAAGCGCTGAATATGTTGATCAAGACTTTTTTGAAACTATGGATACTCTCATGCACGAAATGGTTCATCTTTATAATATTGTCCATGATATCCAAGATTGCTCACGAAACGAAACATATCACAATAAACACTTTAAAAATCGCGCTATAAAAAGTGGATTCGAATATGAAGATGAAAAGCCTGATCCTAAGTATGGATGGTCCTTCGCAAGACTATCACAAACAACAAAAGATATTATTAATCAAATGGATATTAATCAAACTGTTTTCTCTATTGCTAGACGCCTTCCCCGCTACTTACAACCAGTAGACAGTAGCAATAATCTTGGAAATAACAATTCCAGAATCACTCCTGGTACAGAAACTGAATTTGAAATACCAGACTTACCAACTGTAGCAAAAAAAACCACCTGGAAATGGACTTGTCCTGGGTGTGGTGTAATCGTTCGATCAACAAAGCCACATGTTCATATAAAATGTGGCGACTGTAATCAAACCTTAGTAGGTGAATAAAGATTATTAAGTTAATCTATAACACTAAATAACAATGTAGATTCTTATATTTTTTGCATATTGGCCACTTTCCTCCAAAAAAGCTTATTTGAACTTCTAAGTATCTTTTTGTTATAATTGTCATAAAGATATTACAGTAATATTTGTTTGTATATAATAAAAAGAAGAGGTGCACTAACACCTCTTCTAGTAACTGATTTCTTAAACGATCGGTTGCTATATCTTATTTCCCTTGAGAATCGTCTTCTTGCTGGCCGGCATTTGAGACGATTCTTTTATTTGATTTATCTTTGATTTTATCAACAAGTTTATCTGCGTATGCTGCTAAAACTATTGTTAAAGCTCCCTGTACAGGATCATGAAATAAATCATTTAAGTAATAAAATACTTCCGTTATGTCCATCTTCGCACCTCCTTCCACCTCAAAAATGTTAGAGAAAGGATAGCCACACGATCGTCTTTCGATATTTAATAGAAATATTATCATAAAATTAATGATAACAGTTTTAACACATTAAGTTATTAAAAAACATTTCTATATTAACAGAATTCTACTAATTTAGATAAAATGAACACCGGATTCTTTAATGTACAAGTAATTAAAGCCCTGTTAGCCCCCTCATTTGAAATATCCGGAATTTTCTTCAAGCAACATCATATTGCCAACTTACCTCTCTCCTTTATAAAAAAGTTTTAACAGTTGAGGCTATACCTAATACACCGATAGAATTGCATTGGTGATTACTCTAAAATTTGCTTTAATACATCATATTCCGTACAGCTTGTACATTTTCTTACTTTTTTTCTTAGCTAAAAAATTTTTTCCTAAGTTTAAAAAAATGAGAAATAGGTCAAGATGTTGATGAGGTGATATAGGTGTACGGGTTGGGGAAAAAACGCACAAAATTCGGGAGATATCTTGATAAGAATGGTATAGCACAAATTGATTTAGAAAAAACATCTAAATTAAGTACAGGTACTATTTCTAAGCTTTGTAACAGTCAAAAATACAAACCAAAATTTTCTACGATAACACAAATCATTAAAGGATTACAGAAGTTAGGAAAAAAAATTGATGAAAAAGATTTTTGGATGTAAATAGAATTAAGAGGTGTACTATACTACAATAAACATTAAATAATTATCCAATATTTCTATTGATTTAGAATAAATATCCCTTACTAACAATTGAAATTTCCAATAAATTAATGTAATATTCTTTTGTCAGATACCTCCAGTGTAAATGTCAAGATAAACATGTACATTTTCGCTTGTTTAAGCATGTACAAAATCAATCATTTTCTTTGCTAAAATGATCTTTAATTCGATAGGATTGTCCTACAATACTG
>NZ_JBPWAP010000086.1:0-16277 GCF_051776705.1 Bacillus cereus group sp. BceL291
GAGACGAAAACTACAATTTAGGTAGACCGCCGTATGCCATGAAAGTGGCACGTACGGTGCGGATCGGGGGAAAAGTTGGAGATAAACTCAAAGACTTACCTATCGACAATAGAAGACAAAACAAACACTCAAACTGTAGAAGAACTTGGAATGGTTTTTGAATCAGAGAATCCACACGGTGACACACTGTTAGAATCAAATTTTAATCACTTCGAGCGAGTACGTGAACATGAATTAGAAGAATTGGCCCGCATGAAACGTGAACGCACTGTAGGGAAAGGTTTAATTACAGTCGTATCTGAAAAACTATTCCCGACTAAAAACGGAAAGTCTGAGCGTATACAAGTGCTTACAATGCAGATTGGTACTCATACAACAGCATATTGTCCAATTACAGAGGCAGGTATAAACGTTCCTAAAAACCCTCAATGGTTAGTGGGTAGAACAAAGCCTGTTATTATTGAACACTTCCAAAAAACAGAAGAAGGGAACTTTGCCGTTGTATCTATCACGGCAGGGGAGTTAGCACTTCAAAAAAGATTATATGAAGAAGTAACAGCGCAAGAAGGAAATAAGGTATACACAGGAACCGTATCAGGTCATATCCCATCTGCACAAACTGTCTTAGTTGAAATTCATGGCGTAACAGTTGGGGTAAGGTACTCACACTGGTCTTATTCATTCGTTCGTCCGGAGGATATCGTCATTGGTGATGTAGTAGAACTTATCATCGATAAAGTAGTGGAAAAAGATGGCCGTTATGAATTTAGAGGAAATAAAAAGAAACTAGAAACAGATCCAATTGAAAAACTGTTAGAACTAAAGAAACGCCGTGATCGCTTTGTAGGTAAAATAGTAGGGGTAGATGCTATTGCTGGGATCTTCGTAGAGGTTGCACCAGGTATTCAGTTTAAAGGACTTAAGAGCCGTAATCTTGCCAATCCAACTATAGAAGATGCAAAAAATCAAACGATTGTTACATGTGAGCTGCTTAATATCGACGCCAAAAATAGAAAAGGAACAGTGCGTATCCTAAATTATCCGCAGGGACAAAGTAAAAAATCTAATTCGTCAATTTTCCAATTTTAATGGATGACTATGTGTACAATAGAGAAACAATTGTCTACTTATGTCCCTTCTATTCCTCATTTATCAAGTGAGGATGTACAGGGACTTCAAATATATCGAATACATGAACTGGATAAATCGTATGTATTCCATTCTTTTGACGAATTGGTTAAGTTTAAGCAGCGTTTAACAGAAGAACAGTATGCCATACTTGCTTTCATTGGTGTTCATACATCCGTTCGATTTAATCATTTATTATATTTATTCAAGGATAGATATTCACGTAAGAAAATAAATGATGCACTTCAAGGATTACTTTACTATCGTCTAATTGAAAAATGGCAAGTTGAGAATTTTGATATGGAGATCTTTGAAGAAACATATACGTTATCCGATAATGGTTATAAGCTATTAAAATACTGGCAAGGAAATATGTTTTTCTTTGCTCCAGAGCGAATTGATAATCACGGTAAATATGTTCACCTACGTTATTGGCATGATATAGATCTGCTTTGCCATCTACGCTATGCTCCATCCTTTTTAGGGCATATTATGCATCCATCCATTAGTAAAGGGGTTTTTACCCCTCCTTTAAGTTTTTCAGTGCAAGTGGGAGTAAATCAAGAGTTTAATTTTGTTGTCTACTCCACCCTATTAACAGATAAAAAGGATCGCTTGAAAAAGATTATTGCTAGATGGAAAGATTTCGTAGAGTCAGGTAAAGATATTATCATGAGGGGGTTGGGGAATAACCCTACAATTTTAGTTGTTTATGTTTCTACTATTCAGCAAGCACAGCGTATTAATAAAGAACTGTTATTAGATTTAATTCCTGGTAGAGTTTTATTATGTATAGGGGAGACCTTACATGTACAAGGATTACAACATGCATTCTATCAGCCTCTTGCAGAAGGGGAGATTAAGCAATTAAATACAAAGTTATTTACAACAAACTAAGCCATCCTTATAAGCACTTAAGGTTGGCTTTTTTACCTTTATTCAGGGAGATATTAGAAATCTCAGGGTGCATAATTCAAATAATTTTAATGGCATTTATAATCAAAAAGATTTTCTTTAAGTATCTTTTTTGTAGATTTAAAAGGAATGAAATACTCAAAAATAATATGCTAAAGTTAATTATCCTATATCTGCCCCTATACAAATTAAGGATTTTACGAAATAATATTCTTTGACACCTTTATACAAAATAACAATATATACAAATATAACTATTTGTGTGAAGGAATATATTTGAAAGGGGTAAAGCATTGCTACGTATACAACGAGGGTACATGTATGATCCAGATGATAATGAGGTCATTGTGAACGAAATTTTCTACAACGCTGCATCCGAACAAAAGTTAGGAAGCAAAATGAGTGTGTTTGCTGCAGAAAAACTACCTACTTCTATTTTTAAAAATGTTCAAGAAAGTGAAAGTATGTCCTATATGGAAAGTATGGAAGTAGACGAACAAACCATTCCAGAAATACTTTGTTATTTAGACCAGAAGCAAAAGCCAGAAAAACTTTATTTTGAATTGCAGTACATGAAGTAACGCCAAGAACTGAAAATAAGAAGGGAGTTATAAACGTAGAAACAGAGGTATTATTATATGGTACATAAAACCACTACATATAATTTTCCTTCTTATTTTTGTTTGCTTAAAAACAATTGAATATGATATAAAAATAGATTAATATATAACTATATTTATTGTTTAATTGATTCCGTTTATTCCCACACCTTTTTTGTGTTGTGGTTGAGTTGTAGAAGCAAGTTGCGTCTTGTTTCATTTATGAAAGGGCTTCTTTGAGCCGATTAGTGTATATATAGCTTATTTTGCTATGCACATTTTTAATCGACTTGAAGAAGCCCTTTTTGTGTTGTCTTCAAGTTTGGAGTTATTGTATAGCCAGCACTTTAGGCAATTATTTTATTACTTAGGGGGAAACATCATGAAAAAATCACAAAGAAAATTGCAAAATGATGCTCATTTACATGACATTATTGAAGAAATTAAAGAACTAGCTAACCCTTTATGGATCAGTTCTGTATCAATGCTGCAAGCGCACAATAAAAACTTCAATACGAAAGCTACGACATTTAAAGATATTACTATTTCTGATTTAAGGGACTTGAAAGTAAGCTTAAGTCTCATTTACGCAGCAAGGAATATCAGTCATACAAGTATAGAAGTGTTGAATCAGCGCTTATCCATTCAATCGGGAAAGAATATTACTTCCTATGAGGATTGGCTGCTTCATGAAAATAGAGGGATTATTTGTGAAATGATTGATGAATTTCGAAAGAAAGAGAGGATTCACCCAGATTCGAAATACCAATTAATGTAGGGGGATTATTATGACGAATATGGAAAGTTTACAAGCCGAATTTCCATTTGAACAATTAGGTTGGAAGATTACACATACATTCGAAAGCAACGGGCGTTTTTTCGCGTATGTAGCTCCATTTGTTGACGCACGCGCCATTCAGGACCGATTTGATGAAGTCTTTGGTATTGATAAATGGCAAGTGTCTTATGAAAAATGGGGTGAGAAAGCAACGAAATGTACCATTTCAGTGTTTTTGAATGAACGTTGGATATCAAAAGAGGATGGCAGTGAAGAATCTGATTACAATGCTGTAAAAGGTGGATTTTCCAATAGCTTAAAAAGGGCAGCAGTCCTTTGGGGCGTGGGAAGATATTTATATAATATAAAACCACATAAAGTAGAGCTTACTACACATAGTAAGGGTAAAAATGATATCTATGTTTCTTATCAAAAGAAAGGGTATTATTTCACACCACCTACCATGTTACAGCAAAAGAATAAACAAGGTTGTTCACAGAAAGAACCATCAAATGCCCAACCAAGTCTAGGGTTATTAATTCGAGACATGCAACAGCTAGTTAAACCGTTAGGAATTACATCTAGGGATGTTTTGCTTGCCTATAATCACAATCATAATGCACAGGCTAGAACATTCGAAGATACAACGACTGGTGGATTAGAGGATATTATAACTCGTTTGCAGTGGATTCATGAGGCCATAAATATTAGCCATGGGAATGAAAAACAGCTTAGCCGCTGGTTATCTACCTATATATCCGGCGATATTACGTCCTTTAGAGAGTGGTTACTTCATGATCATACAGAAGCCATTCACCAACTCATAGAACAGTTAAAAAAACAACAAAGCGCGTAAAGCTTTGTTTTATAGCAGGAAGACGAATGAACAGGATATGAGGTCTGTTCTTTTTTTATTACTTTTTTGGAGGGATTTACTATGAATTTTAAAATTAACCGTACTTTATTTATTGAAAAATTAGAGAAAGCTAGCGCTACTGTAGACATTAAAAGCCCAATGCCAGCATTACAAGGTGTTTTATTAGAGTGTAATTCAAAAGGAATGATTCTAATGGGTTCAGACGGTACAGAGACGGTAACATTAGTGACACGCTTTAACGTAAACAGTGGGGATTGTACTGAACCGGGGAAGGTGCTTTTTGCGGCCGCTCCGGTTCTTAAAACGATTAAGAAATTCAAAAGTGAATTCATCGGTTTAGAGCATACAAACAATGAGCTGAAAATCGTAGAAAATACGAAGAAACAATTTAGCTTTTGTACCATGGATCATGAAGAATATCCTGAAATTAAAATCGAATCAGGAGAAGACTGGATAACGATGACACAAGAGCAATTTGCAAAAATTGCTAGTAGAACCTTACATGCTATTGCAGTATCAGATACACGAAAGATTTTAACGGGTTTAAATTTAAAATCCATGGAAGGTGAGCTATCATGTACTGCTACTGATTCGTATCGTTTAGCGAGGTTACGTTTTGAACGTACGCATATTCCTGCTGCTAAAGATGGTGAAGTCATCTTACCAAGTAAATCCCTTAAAACGGCGTTAAAACTATTTAATAGAGAATCTAAATTAGAAATGAAATTGATTAGTGACACGCAACTTCTTATAAGAGGGGAGAGCATTATCTATCAATCTCGATTATTAGCCGGAATATATCCTGATACATCAAGGATGATACCCGATTACTCAGATATCTATGTAACTGTAGAACGTAGCGAGTTACAAAATACATTAGAACAGCTGTCGGCATTCTCGACATTAGTAATGTTTACTTCAGAAGGAACAAAATCTTTAAGAATTGAACCAAAAAACTCACAAGTAGGAACTGCGAGTGTGGAAATTCCATGCGATCAAGAAGAGACATTTACGTTTGCTTGTAATGTGGAATATCTGCTACAAGCACTACAGACAATACCGTCTGAAGCAATCACGATAAAAATAATTAATAACCAGAGACCTATTGTGATAGTGGGAGCAGATGACAAAACTAACTCTAATCTGCAGTTAATTCTACCGGTTCGTGTGTAAGGGGGCATCCAAATGAGTATGAATCACAGTGACTTCTTTGACTTATTACAGTCAAAAGAAGTCCTTCTTAATAATCAAGAACTTCGTCAATCCTTTGAATCGATTATAAATGGATTTATTGCGAATGAAATGCCTGATTTAGAAAACATACCATTAGAACATATAGATGAATTTGAAAAGCAATTTGAGCAGCTACGACATTATGTCACGTTTTATAGTGGTAATTCATTTCGTATAAATGGTCCAGATTGTGAATTAAAAGAAATGCTACATTTACATCTTTTCACTGAACAACTAGAAGATGTAGAAAAGCAGGGGCTAGAAGATGAAATATTTATTTAATCAAGGAAATGAGATGAAAGTATACATTCGGATACTACGCATACAAAAATTAATTCGCAAATATAACATCCCATTCTTAATCAATATCAATGATTTTCACAGGGACAAGTTGCATATCACAAGTGAACTATTATTCGAATCGCTTGCGCGTTTTAATGAGCAAACACGTATATTTTGTCACTTTGCCTTTGGAACTGAAGAAGACCTGTTAGATGGGACGTTATTTAGCTCAGAAGACATGTATTCGAATTTCGCTTCGGATATTAGTTCTATGGCTGCGGAAGGATGTTACTTCGATACAGCTGGTTACTATTTATGTATAGGCTCGGAACATATAACACAATCTGATTTTCAATTCGTGTTACATGAATTTTCTTTTAACACCTATCAAAGTGAAGCGTATCCCAGCCATATTTTGATTGAATTTCTAGAGGATGGTTATGAACAGTACTCATTTGATGAATGGGTACTTTCTTATTATGAAATTATAATCCGTCTTGCGGCAATGATTCGAGAAAAGACGAAGGGGAACCAGGTATGAAATTATTATTTACATACAATCACCAGAAAGTAAGAAAGTATCTACTTTCGTTAAAAATACAAAAGGATGCTCACTTACTGCATGACTTACTTGCAGATAAGAAACATGAAGAAGAAATCTACATATTAGATTGTTTAGAGCACTCAAGAGAAATAGACTTCAGCAAGATTTCAGAACAATCCATTCAACAAGTAATGGCTGCCGTTTCTTATTTAGAGGAAGACTCCAATTTCCCAATTGATTTAATTGATTCGAAAACTTTACTTGAAATAATTATGCTTGCGGAAAACTCTTTAGATACTGATCTTTCCTGCTTCTATACATCGCAATTGTATCTTATGGAGTTATTTATGCGTATGTATAGATTAGGAATTCCCGTATCAGCTTATTTCCCGACGTATTTAGAACAAGATAATTTCGAAGAATACGATTGTGAGGATTCATTTAAAAGCTGGGGTGATGACTTAATTCAAGATATGAAATTACATCACGAAGAGGTAGATAGCGACGATAAAGATACTCTAATCAAATATTCGAATCTATTTCATATATCCATGGATGAATTAAACAACATTGTTGATAATGCATGGAGTCCAATTGGTGAGATATTTTCCAATATAAATATAAAGGATCAAAGTTTCTTTCGTTCAATCCAAAATCAGTTTGATATACGTATGCTTTACCAAGCTGAAGAGGAAAAAATCTATCTTTTCTATGATGATGACACATACTTTCCAGCAATCAAACGAATTGAAATGTTACTTTGTATCTTTGAAGAGATACAGATGGTTAGTAAGAGGAATGTATAAATTAACAAACCTTTAGAGGTGATATTATAATGCGAAAATTATTTAGTTCTGAAACGCATATATCAGTTCCATACTACTTGCTATGGATGAAGTTAAATAAAACTTATAGCATTGTAAATCTGGAACACATTAAACAAAAATACCAAGAGGAAATATATATATTAGAAAGCCTTTCAAAAGATATAGAGATAGATTTCAGCAAAATCTCTCATGAGGCAATCGGTAAGATCCTAACTTGTGTGGACTTTTTAGATACGAATCAAACATTAAGTTGGAGGGACATAGAATCCACGGATACGATTGTTATCTTCTTACTTTCCATGAACCTATTACATATAAATCTATCTTGCTTTTACCCGTGTCAATTTCATTACTTACATTACTTTAAAAGGATGCATTCGCTTTCGAGTAATGTAACACAGTATTCTCCCGTGTACTTGGATCAAGAGAATATTTATGAATTAGACCATGAAGAAGAATTTGTGGAATTGGGAACGGACATGATCGAAGAGATGGGCTTAGAAGTCTTTCCTATTGAAGAAGAAGAGTATGAAACGCTCTCTACACTATTCGACATACCATTAAATGAAATAAAGAAAGTAGCAGAGGAAACATGGGGTGCTATAGCTGAAACAATAGATGGCATATCACCGAATCATAAAGAAAAAATATCTAAATTACTAGATTGTTATCCGGTGCAGTATTCTTACCAAATTGATGAAGAATCTCTTTATCTCTATTATGGCGAGGAACCTTTATACGGACCATATAAATTTGAGATGTTACTAGATTTATTGGAAACAATCTTTAAGCAGGGGGAAACAACACATGAAGACAGTAGCAATATTTGATGCTTTAGAGCCAAAAGGAATTGTAACCATCCAGCAATTTAACAACGAATTATCGCGTGGAGAAACTGCCGTTACTTTTAAAGATTTTTATTTAGCTTTAAAAGAAGTGATGGAGCAAGGTACACAAGATAATACACATTACTCTAGTGGCGTACTCCCAAAAGGTTGTATAAAACACGAGGTGTTATCTAAGAGTGGTGATAAACAAGCTGTTTGGATTGAAGTACCAAAGGCTCAGTGGGATATTCATTTTTTTGAACGGCCGTTTCAACAAGTAGGCTTTCCACGTCTATTATTTCGTTATACGGTGTATCAAAAACGAGTTACGAATATCTCTGTCTTTGCTGTAAAAGAAGATATGGAGTTAGAAGAAGGAATGAAATTATATCAATTTCCTTACTCTAATGTTCATGCTAGTGGATCTGTATGTACGGGTAGAGTTGTAATACCTGAATTCCGGACTTTAAAAGATCTAGAAACATTTCACGTTCTATTCTTTGCAAGTTCATTCAACCATGACCTTACATATACTCATACGGAACCAGTAGGAGAGTTATTTAAACGATTTGAAAACCAAAGGTTTGATGATTCTATTCTAATAGAATCGGAAATTACTTTTTAATAAATAGCAGGATTATATATAAGCAAACATACTAGGAGGATTTTTAATATGAATAACTTATTCGATTTTTTTGATATGGAAAAACAAATAGAGGAAACAACAGTACCAGTGAAAAAAGCTGCTTCAGAGCAAGCCACTGCTAAAAAAGTAGAGAAAAAGGAAAAAGCAAAAGATAAGACAAAGAATAGTAAGAAAGCTAAGGCTGCAAAAGCTACAGATTGTCTAGATAAAATCAATACAACAACGGTTGTTCGTCACGTGGTATTTGGAGATATATCGTTAGTAGATTGGTTTACAGAGGAAGAAATTACACATGGAATCGCTGTTCAAAATGGAGATTCTACAGATGTAAGGAAAATAGAAGCAGAGGACATTCGCGTAAAATTAGAGCAACGTTATCCCTCATTTGTTAAAGGCTTAACTGTCATTAAATTTGATGAGGATACAAATGCACTACTTCCGATTTTAACTGTCGGCGCAAAAGGAGCAAGTACTGTAGAGGGACAATCCATTTCAGATTGTCCTTTTTCTTTTTTAAGTACTTGGCGTGATCACTTTTTACCTGGGGATTTCATTCCGAGGACCCTATTAATGGACTTTATTATTATTGCACAGGCCATTTCTCGTAAATGTGATTGCGAATTGCATGCTGATATCTATTTCAATAAAGAGCGTGGTTATTTTATGGACTTTCCACGACAGCAGGTAGCAACTAAAATTGTAATCCCAGAAACGAATATAGAGATGCAGTCTATCGCTATGAAGGTTATGGAGATACACAGTCATCATTGTTTCTCTGCTGAACCAAGTGATTTAGATGATCAAAGTGAACGGGCTCCTATTCTTTATGCAATTATCGGCAGAATAGAAGCTGTTTTCCCTGAACTGCGTGTACGCACTTGTCTAGATGGGGAATTTTATTCTATTAACCCTAACTTTATATTTGCAGGAGAATATGCAGCGAAAGGGATAAGCCAAAATTACGATTTAAGTAGGATTACACTTTTAAAATAAATATACAAGGGGGCGTAAAAGAGACATATTTTAATGTCTCTTTCTTTATTATGACAACATTAAAAACAATTCACATTTCAATGTTTACAAAGATAAAAAATTACATGTTAGTTCTTAAACAAAATGAACGTGTTTTAGAGGAACCAATTCATGATTATAAACTATTTCAATTTATGTGCCAGTTAGAGATGAATAACATACATAAAGTATTAGAAGGACACGGAAAAGATACCCATATTGATATAAACATGCATCAAGAATATATAGATACGCTTGTTGTGCAGTTGAATTTACTTCAATATGTTTTAGACATTGTACAAGAGGAAGGAGTCGTCCATGCTGCATCGATACTATTGAAGCATTCATTTGACTTGTATACCGTGCATCGGATTACAAATTTATCGATTCCATTTCTACGAAATTTAGAGAATACACTATCAAAAGAAAAATAGGGGGCTATAAAAATGAGTATTGTTATTGATATTGCAGAAGGAAAGAAGATTGTACCGCATATTGTATTAGTAGGTGCTGGAGGAAATGGTGGATTAATTTTACAGCATATTGCTCAAATGATGAGTATTTTCCAATTAAACGGTGAAATAGTAGTTGCCGATCCAGATATCATAGAAACTAAAAACCTTGGAAATCAACTCTTTATTCGACCTGATGTTGGTAAATACAAAGCAGAGGTACTGGCTCTTCGATATAAAGCGGGCTATAACGTTCCTATCTCTTCCTATACGTCACAATACATAGAAGACATAGAAACAATGCAACAGTTGTTTGGCAATAAATATGATTTATTAAAGAAACAACATAAAGACGACTACTTGTATCTGCCAATTGTGATTGGAGCAGTAGATAATATGTTTTCTCGTGAAGTCTTCCATCAATTCTTCCATCAATCGGATAATCTTATTTACATCGATGTAGGGAATACAGCTGTAACAGTTCCTAATAATTGGAGAGAAGTAGATAAAAGGCATTGGACACCTCAACAAATGGCCGATTATAAAAGCAGTGGTTATAACGGTCAAGCAGTATGTGGGATTAAACTGAATGGTGAGGTCATTCTTTCTCCGATTGGCGACTTATTTCCAGATGCTTTTACAAAAAAAGAGACAGCACCAAGTCAATTAAGTTGTTCCGAATTAGCTGCTTCAGAACCACAGCGTGTTATTACAAATAAGTTCGCTGCCATGACTGTTGCACAATTCATTAACGAACTCTTTGATGAAGGTACCGTATCAAATCACTATATCATTTTTCAAGCTCAAAAGGCGTTTATGAAAGCTGCACCAATTGGTGAGTAATGATATAGGAGGGGACAAAGTGAGAGTGTATCAATTAGATTCCACTCAATTACAATGTACATTAACACCAACAAACATGTGTGATGGTGTTCTACAATACTACCAATATAAACAGTATACCGTTGTATCTGTACTGGATTTATCAAAGCATGATTCCGAAATGATACCATTGCTTCTGGCTTGTCTAGCAGAGGCTCTGATTCATTTCTATCCGGATTCTTTTTTAGCTAAGGATAAATCTGATCTCTTATATTGGTGTAGAAAGAACTTCAAAGGATTTCATAGTATTTCTGATGATGGATTCTTGCGAGACTTCAAGCAGGTATACGAATGTTATCAAGCATTGCAAAACGTTGGAAAACAAGAAAACAATAAAAAAAAATATATATAATAGCAGGGAGAAGAGAAACGCATGTATAATATACTTAAACGTCAATTTAATTACATTATCCGAGGGGTGATTCGGATTAACGAAGAGGTACAAAGGGAATTGGACCTATTGGTGCAAAAGATTCGTGAAACTGTATCTTCTGTCCAAAAAATCATCCTTTTTGGCTCTCATGCATATGGCACACCAAATGAAGACAGTGATTTTGATCTCTGTATTGTTGTGGAAGGTGTAGGAGAAAGAAAAAGGGAAGTCATTAATCGTATCAATTGGGGGATTTACGATGTAATGGAAACGCCAGTTGATATTTTAGTGTATGGGCCAGAAGAGTTTCAAGAACGTGCTAGCCGTACTGTAACTATGGAACATAAGATTGCACTAGAAGGGACGGTCCTATATGAGAAATATTGAGGATCTAAAAGAGTGGGTATTCATAGCAAAATCCGATTTAGATTCTGCTATTTACTTATCTGATATGAAACCTTTCCCCACTGCAATTATTTGTTATCATAGTCAACAATGTGTGGAGAAACTCCTAAAAGGATTTCTTGCACTAAACGGTAGACCAGTCCCTAAAACTCATAACCTTTTAATGCTGCATAAATTTTGTTGTAGATTAGATGAGGAGTTCTCATTGATTTTAGAACAATGCGTGCAGCTGAATGGTTATGCTACAGACATTCGTTATCCTTATTTTGAAGCCCTTACTGTGCAAGATGGGTTAATAGCTATACAACATGCTCAAAAAGTAATTCGTTTTTATAAAGAGACCTTAAACAAGCTAAATATAAATGAAATCGTAATCGATTAAATATAGAGGAAATACATAAAAGAGAGTGCCTTTAAGGGACTCTCTTTTTCTATCTCAAAAAAAGGAGGAATGCCCCATACATAAAAAATAGAATCTTATTTTTCTATGGGGATAAAAATAAAATGATGGATATATATAAAGAAATTAAAGAGGAAATGAAAAAAGTCTATTTATCTCGCGATTGTTGTTTTGTAGGTTACAGCGGGGGAAAAGATAGTTCTGCTATGTTGACATTGCTATGGGATGCGATTTCCGAGCTGTCGCTAGAAGATCGTACAAAACCTATTCATGTATTAACTTCCGAGGTTGGGGTAGAAACACCTGTTATGACTGCTTATATCTCACGTACATTAAAGAAAATCCAAAAGAGTGCGGATAAGCAAAACCTTCCGTTTATAGTACACAGTGTGAGACCATTAATGAAAGATTCATATTGGTATAAACTACTAGGTAGAGGTGTTCTTCCACCAACAGGAAATAGTAGACTACGATGGTGTACTGATTCCCTTAAAGTTAAACCCATGCAACGTAAGATGAAGGAAATACTAATAGATTCCCAAACTAAAAAAGTAGTAGACTGCTTTGAAGAGTATGATGGAGTCCTTGCGTTGGCCGTTCGTAACGAAGAAAGCGCACGTAGAAGACATAGTATTCAAAAATATGCAGTAAGTAATGAATCTTTATTTTCACGTCACAATGACATGAAAAATATACTCTGCTTTAATCCAGTCAAATTCTTAACCGGTGATGAAGTATGGATGTTGCTTTTAGATAGAGGGATACTGCCTTTTGGTGTGGACGTTGAAGAAATGAGTATACAATACGGACAAGCTATGTTTGAATGCGGCATAAAAACAGGCGGAAAACAACAAGGAAATGCTTGTGGAGCTGCAAATTCGCGTAGTGGCTGTTGGACTTGCCTTATGATGAATGGTGAGGATAAAATGCTAACCCAACTAATAAGCGAAGGATATACAGATTATGCTTATCTACAATCATGGAAAAGCTTCTTACGCTCCATTAGAAACGATATTCGTTATCGGAATGTAATGAATAGGCGAAGTCTGCAAACACTCCTTAAAAACGAAAATAAAGGGGATTCGGACTTGTTTTCAATTCAAAATCATGCTGAATATGATTATATTATGTTTGATCGCACAGAAAAAGGAGACTATGCACCAGGAGGGCTTACGGTAGAAGGTAGAAGAATGCTTTTAGAGTATCTACTTTTTACACAACAAAAGATGAATACAAATCTTATTTCTGAAGAAGAAATTGAGGCAGTGCTGCAAGCCTGGTATGAAACGGATGGAATTAGAGTATACCGAGATGAATTGGAACCTATACACCACGCATATCTAGGTGAATTGGTGTTCAAACCCGATTGTACAATAAATGAGGAAAAAACAACGTCTCCATTTCCCGTATTTTTTGTAGAAATAGATATTCATCTAGGGAAGCAGGAACTATTTCGTTGGATTAAAGAGCGGCAAAGAATTACACAACAAAGCTTTTTCTTCTTTCCTTCAAATTATTCAAATGAAGTTGCAAAGTTAACATGGAACAAGCTAACCTTTGTTGTATCTAGAGTAGATGTAACAGAAGCAAGAGACGCTGAACGAATTGTTCGTCATTGGTTAGGAATGGATATGTACCATGGAAAGAAGAACGAACAACATAAACAAATGCTAATTCAGCTATTAATTCAATCCATGAAGAATGAACAATTGTTTAAAGAAGATGAAAAAGCTAGTACGAAGCTTTTGTATGCTGCAGAGTTTACAAATAGACTGTCTAGATTAATAGAAACAGAGGAAATACTATCCGAAGAGACAAACCATCTCTTTGCAAAAGTACTTAAGGAATTAGGAAACGAGGCATTTCTAATAGATTAATAAATATTAGAAAAATAAATTAATAAAAGACGTGTTCTATAAATAGAATACGTCTTTTTATTTTAGTGTGATTAATACATTCAAGGTAAGCTCATTTTTGATATATTATGTGTTATGTATTGTATTAGGAATCTTTTTCTTGATTCTCATTTTCAATATTTTTTAATGCTACATGTTTGGATTTATTTTTGAAATCTAAATAACTAATATAAGAGAGTAGTTCCTCTTCGAATAATAGAATATCTTCGCATTTTCCGTACAATTTATGAGCCAACTGTGTAACAACTGCTTTTTCATGTTCCACGTTATCTAAAACCTGATGATTAAACAAGTAATCTGTACTAACCAAAAAATAGATTGCAATTTTTTTTACCATATCAAAGTTTGGCTCTTTATTTCCTAACTCCCAGGAAGATATTGCACTTCCTGTTACCCCTAACTCGATACCTAATTTGTGTAGACTAATTCCTTTTAATGTTCTTAAATTCCTAAGGTTCTGCCCAAAAATATTTCCTTTCAATCAAATCAACCTTTCAAATTTTTAATTGACAATTAGTATAGAGTTGAAATAAAGTTACTATATTTTAAAAAAAGTATTCATCAAACTTTATTCTAAGTCTACTTACAGGTCACTGTAAATATTGATAATATCTTTTTAAAGATATTTTAGTTTTGAACCCCATCCTACTTACCAAATCTTTTTCAGTTACTCCTTGCTTAATAAGACGGAGAATAAAAGTGTTCCTCATCTGCTGCGCAGAAATACGCCTTTTTAGTCCCGCTCGTTTCACTTCAAGTCGTATCATCTTTTGTATAGCAACTTCAGACAAAGCTTTTGGCATATCCTTTTCGTATACCCAACGATACGTACCTCGATTAAAATCAAATGCCACAAATAGAGGATTATCTGTGTGTTGTCTAGGTCTTACTGGTTCCGGAATAGTCTTGTAATATTTATAAAGCTGCTGCGTATCTTCCATAGTTAAAAAGACAGACCTAGTTGCTCCATTCTCCCCAGGTACCATTAAGATATTTCTAGCAAACTTTATATGGCTCATATTAAGCGATACAAGCTCATGCAAGGACAACCCATAGTTTACTACTAAATTTATAATACAAACGTTTCTATCCATAATAAGAGGGCGATATTTAGCTTGTCTTTCCGTTAAGCCCTTCGTTGATAGAACAGTTTGTTTTAAAAGCTTTTCTTCCATTTCAGTAATAAAATCATTATCATTTAGTGATTGATCCGGAATTAAAGAGAAATTAATACCATCCAATGGACTAACTATACCTAAAAACATGTGTACCTTCTTCAAAACCACCCATATTCTGTGTCTTGTTTTCTGAGAATATTTACGCTTGTCTTCTAACTCAGAGAAATACGTCTGATAGTCCGCTTCAGAAAGTTCACGCCATGATTTGATATGTAGAAGTTTCTCATTTTCTCTTAGCCACTTATAAAAATCTTTAATATCGTAAGCATAACGTTTAATCGTGGATTGTTTTCGTCCTTTTTCTGTTAAATAAGCAGAAAAGGCTGCTAATGTTTCTTCTAAATTAATGTTTTTGCTCATTATAATCACCTAATTTCTTAGGAATTATTATAACAGAAAATAAGTGAAAGACCTGCTACCGCCCTTTGCTACGCACGGTTGCTGCCATCTCCAAAACGCAAACGGACAAACAACCCTTTGCGTTTTGGAGATGTTGATTATTATCTATAAAGTAAAATAAACAGGGTTATCATAATACTCCAAAAAGGAACTACAAAAACTAATCCCCAAAATATTCCTTTGAAAAATCTAATCTCGTTATAGGTATCTATATCTAAGTAAGTCGTATCTTTAAGTACAGTCATGTTTAATCCTCCAAATATGAATTGTTTACTAAAATGAAAAAAGGACAAACCTCGCCCTGGTAGGGATACGTAGGTTTGTCCTTTAGTATGTGGGTAATGATATGTTTATTTTCCATTATTATAACGTAATTTACAAATATTTTCAATTTGGTCAGACATCTTATTAACAATCATACTAGCTGTATTAAAAATCTATTATAAATATATATCTTATATATTAAAAAGAAATAAAGATAAAACTATTATAGGTATCAAAAATAGGGGAAAGATCTACTCCCACAAGGGAAAATTTGATGTTAGAACGTAAAAAATCATAAATAGTAGAAAATGTATACGGAAATTCAATGATTATTAGACTAT
>NZ_JBPWAP010000087.1:0-16183 GCF_051776705.1 Bacillus cereus group sp. BceL291
CATGTATTGCTTTGTGTTGATAAAAATTATTTTAAACGTAAAGAGCTTTATATTAAGCAAGAAGAATGGTTAGAAATGTGGCGAGAAGTAACAGATATGCCAGAGATTACGCAAGTACATATTCAAAAAGTAGAGTTAATACGAGAAGGAAATGCAGTTGCAGAGGTTGCGAAGTATTCGGCAAAAGATTATGAAATGTCAGTGAGTCAAGATGTGTTCGACGTGTTTTATTTAGCTTTAAAAGGTCGACAATTAATTGTGTATGGTGGATTGCTAAAAGATTACGCTAAAAAATACGAAGATGGCGAATTGGACAAGTATAAGAGTACAGATAAAAATGAGTATTATTATAGATTAATCGCAATGTGGAATAAGGATTTAATGAAATTTGAACAAGAATATCAAGAGTTAACGGAAAGTGAGAAACAAGAATATAACGGTCATTTGATTGATGAAATGGAGGTTGAATAGTTTTGTATAAAAAAGGCGATATTGTTAAACATACCTGTTGGGAATGTTATAACGAAGAAATGAAAATTTATCGAATTTCAAAAAGTAAGGTCAAAGATGGTGAAGATGTATATTACTCATATAAATGCTGGGTTAAATGTGAAAAATGTGGTGCGGTTGATGATATTTGAATGACAAAGAGAGAACCAGGCTTAATATTAAGTTTGGTTTTCTCTTTTTTTGTATTGAAAGAAAATCTTTTGAGTGCAGTAAGTAGCATTCAAAAGTTTTTTTATGATCTAACTGAGAACTAACAAGAAAGATTTTTTCTTAAATTTAAATTTCGTGAATTTGTGAGTTTATTTTTAAAGTTTATTTCGAGATATATTTTGTTCTGATGATTTCGTTTTACTACTGTACGAGGTAAAAACCTAAGGTGTGCGCATGAATTTTTTTAGATATATCTATATCGATAAAATACCGCACGTTTTTTAATATTTTTTTGAAAATAAGTTTTGGGAAATTCTAAATTTTTTTTGAGGTTGATTTTGGACTTTTGATATGAGATTTGATGTTGAAATTTATTAAATTTGAAATCTCGATTTTTCGATTTTTGAAATTTTTGTTTTCCGTTTTCTCTGTAATTCTGTACTCCAAAATTACGGAGTTTATATAGTACCTCCATGACGAACTGAAAACGAAAAAACTTTGCTCGCATATTCAATCTATAGATACTTTGTATCTTTAAAAAGTTGCACCGTTTTAAATGAGTTATTATAGATCGTGTGATGAAAAAAAGATGTTTGGATTATATTTGAATTTGTTATTTCCGTGAATTTTTTATTTCGTGATTCCTGTATATTTTTAATCCTTTTTACTCTTAAAGTCTGTTTGCTTTGGTTCGCAAATGAAAAATTCAAAAAGTCACGCATAACTTTTATTAAATATATAAATATATTATTAAAACACCTAACCCTTTTGTGATGAAAAAATATAAATAGTTAAAGAAAAAAGACTGACAAAAATATCAGTCTTTTTTTCTTGTTTTTAGTTATAGAGAGTATCTTTTTATGGTATTTTCTACTTTTTCTCTCCAGTTTTCTATATCGTCAATTGATATTCCAATCTTTATTAATTCGCTTGGAATGAAACTGTTATCTAAAATCCATAAAGTGAGCCTTTCTAATGTGATTCTTTCGTTTCCAATCGAATAAATACGTTCACTTTGTTTGCAGGTATATGGTTTTTTACCAACATATTTTTCTACATAAAAGTATCTTTTTCCGTTTGCTTTGTAATTTGTTAGAAATGCCATGTTAATGCTCCTTTCAGGTATTTTTATGGTTAGTTAAAGAGTAGTTCTGTAATGTTTTTTCAACTTTTTCATACCAATATTTCACATCGTTTATGGATACTCCGATTTCTAGTAGTTCTTTTGGTATACGGTTGTTATCTAATAGCCACATTGCGATTCTTTCTAAAGCTATTTTTTGATTGCCGATTGCGTAAATGCATTTATATTTGTATTGCTTTGAGTAATATGGTTGTGTTCCAACGTATTGAGCTACATAAAAGTAAATGTTTCCTTTTACTTTTTTTGATATTACATACGCCAAAATAATGACCTCCAATTATTAAAATTATATATCACATTGATTAATATTAACTTTATTAGGTTAATTTTTCAACAAATAAAGTATGAAATAATGCATATTTTGAACATTTTTATTTAAATAGGTTTTAAATTAGTTTAAATGAACGCAATAAATAACCTTATATGTATAGAAATTGATTTTCGTTTGAATGAAGTATGAAATAATGCATAATGTGATTTTTTATTCCATACAGGTTTAAAAATGTTTTATAAAGTGCTAAAGTTGTGTTTAAAAGGTTAAAAAACAACTATTATTTGCACAAAAGTGCCTTTATAAGAAAAAAAGTATGTATATTTCATGAGAAAAAGGAGTATAAAAAATGAAAGTAGTAAATAACTTCCGTGTGATTATGGCGGTAAAGAATATAGATAATGTTGCAGAGTTGGTTAGGATGACAGGGGTAAGTCGTAACTCTATCAATAAGTTGTGGCGTAATGATAATGTGTCGTCTTTAAGAATAGATACATTGCTACCGATCTGTGAAAAGTTAAATGTTAAACTATCGGATTTAATTGAATATATTCCAGATGATAGTGAGACAAAATAATTTAGGGGCTATTCTATCTTTAGATAGCTTGTGTATGATGAAATCGGTATTAATATTTGCTAGTGGAAAACAGGTTATATTCGCATATGGTTTTTGGTAGGGTTATATGCGTATTTTAAATTTCGGCAAACTTTTATGACTGTCTTTTTCTGTTTGTTATCACATGAATACGGTCAATGAAATTATAGGCTTGCTAGGTGTTGACGCATCTTGGAAGATGAGAGGTAGGCAGATACTTCGTGATTTTGTTGAATCTTATGTGCAATCATCGTAATGCAGTAAAGTGAAATGGTGGAATTGATGAGTATTGAAAAAAGAGTCCCTATTTATGGGGCTCTTTTTTTATTTGTTACTAATTACTTTTAAAACGTCCACAAAACGTACTACAAAGGTCTCAAAGAGACCTACAAATAGATGTTAAAAGGACTCAAAACGACCTACAAGGGTGTTTTTTGAATCCCAGTTAGAGAGCTTTAGAAATTCAGTAGGCACAGCCTATTTCACCACTTTGAACTAGAAGTGGGATCGGATTTCCTTATGCTCTTTTTTATTGGAATGGGTCTAGGAATGAATATAGAAATAGCTGTAGTTCTATTCTATGGCTGTTCCGACAGTGATTCTCATAAAGAATGTGATTGTATCAATAGATTGGATGATGTTTGAAAAGTAGAGAATGGTTGAAGCTCTTCCTGTAAAACAAAAAAATAATTATGTTTGTAGAGGAAGTAGTCATTCCACTACAAAAAAATTCCCCTGGATCGTGGGAGGTGTGAAAAAAATGGCGAGTGTTGGCGAGGATATTTTGCAAGGCAGCGGAGACATTATGTTGTCATGGTGAATATAAAAAGAGACTTTTTAATATATGGATGTTAGCTTTTGAACGGTGGAGGAATACATACAGTACCTGTCAACGGTAAGCGGACGGAATGAAGCGATAGCGAAATGATGGAGCATTAAGGAGTTGATAGGTAACTTTGACCAAGACCCTCTTGTTTTCCCAAAACCATGTTTTTGGGATGCCTACCGGCGAGGGAGTCCCTCAAGGGTTGAGGGGTTGGGGAGTTCGATGAAAAGGGGTCAAGGGGAAGAGTTTCCCTTGTGGGTTTGGGCAAAGCCCATGATTCTTTTGTCATGCCTGTCATGGCTCGGCGGTCGCCGAAATGTCCCGTAGGGCACACGTGTTTACGCAGTAAACTGTAGTGTGCTACAGTTTACATGGAACTATGACCGAAAAAGGAGCGATGCCCATGTCAAAATTCATGGTTTGTCATATGCAAAAATTCAAGATGACAGATGTGAAAGGATTACAAATACATAATCAACGTGAAAAAGAAAGTCATTCAAATTCAGATATTATTCAAGAACGAACGGAACAGAATTATGATCTTATTCATGACAAAAGAAAAGTGGATTATAAGAAAATAATTCAAAATCGAATTGATAATGGTGTTGTATCTAATCGTGCGATTCGCAAAGATGCTGTTGTTTGTTGTTCGTTCATGATTTCGGCTAGTCCTGATTATATGAATTTTTTATCTCCAGTGGAACAGAGACGATTCTTTGAAGAGTCTGTTTGTTTTTTGAAAGCAAGATATGGAGAAGAGAACTTTGTGTATGCTTCTGTACATGTCGATGAAAAAACACCTCATATGCATGTGGGTATGGTTCCAGTTAATGAAAAACAAAAATTATCAGCGTATTCATTTTTTAAAAACAAATCAGAACTTCATGATCTACAGGATAAAATCTACGAACATGTGAAAGAAAAGGGATTTGATATAGAGAGGGGTGTTTCTAGCGATAGGAAACATTTATCGACGCAGCGGTTTAAAGCGGTAACTTTGCAACAAGAAATAGAGAAATTAGAGCAGGAAAAGAAAGAAATAGATAGTCGTCTTTATGATTTAAAATTTTCTTTAAATCAAGCGAAAAGTGTAGATGAGATTCCAGTCAAAGAAAAAGGCGGGTTTATACGCTCTAAAACGGTCGAGATTGATTCAGAAGACTTCGAGAGTATAAAAGTATTAGCTAAGTCTTCTGAAGTTCTTAGAAGCGAAAATAGACGCCTTAAAAATGAAAAGATTAAGATTGAACGTGAAAAAGATGATTTATATAAGGGACAACGTTTTTTAGAAAGGCAAGTAACAGACTTGAAAAGAGAGAATCGAGGGTTGAAGGAAGCAAATGATTTTCTTAAGAAAACGTTGGAGCGAGTGAAAGAGATGTATAAGGAGAAGCTTCCTGAACTCGCAGGGATGATTGGTTATGTTAAGGGGAGTATACTGGACAAGATGAATCGCAAGTTTTTAAAACGACATTTTGCTGGTGATGATGAAGTAAGGGGTGCTCAAAAGTTCTTGAATCACAAACAAGAGCATGAAGAACAACAAAAGAGATTAAAACAAGTGAGAAGAAGCCAACAGAAAAATCGGGACCAGGGATTGGAGAGATAGTGTGGGGACATTATTTAATCAACAACCAAGGATGGATTATTTTCATGGTTATGGAGTTAAGTTCATAGGTACTGTAAAGGAATTGGCTAAGAAAAATAATTTAACGATTGAAGAGACATGTAGGATTTTAGAATTGACTATGAAAATTGACGATTATGATCGTAAGGATGAGCAGTTAGCAGGTATTGGGGAACTTATCAAGGAAATGAATGAACAAATTATGGGGCTTGGTGAAGGTTTGAGTGCTATAAGTGAACGATTGCGTGATATGAGTGAAGGTATTGCGTTAATATCTATGGATGATAAAGAATAATGGCATGTTAGGAGGCTCTGTGTGAGTCTCTTCTCTCTTTAGACGTGTAGCGTTAGCGGGAACTTGTTTTGCATAATATAGCGAGGATTGTAGAGCCTTGTATAACATCCTTGAAGATAGTTTGTTTAATAAAAAAGACGTGGTTAAATCCCACGTCTTTTTTTAATTTAAAGGTAATTTTGATGAGTTTTCTTTTATAACTTTTAAGATTTCTTCAAAAGATAATCTCTGTTCTACTACGTTAACAGTGAAATCTGAAGCTTCTTGTTCGGACATTTTTAATTCATACTCATTGTATAACAGAAACATTTCTAGGCAAGCTAATGCCGTTCTTTTGTTTGCATTATAGAATGCGTGGTTTTTAGCCAATGATTCAAATAATGCAGTGGCTTTGTGGAAGATAGTCGGATATGCATCCTCTTGTGCTACTGTTTGTTGTGGACGGTATATTGCTGATTGTAATAACCCTGTATCTTTAACACCTCTTTGTTCATTAGGTGAATACATGTCGATAAGTGTTTCATTGATAAAAATAGCTTGAGTTTCTGTTATATAAATTGTCATTTCGGTTTTCCTACTTTCCTCCACGCCTGAAGGATAATTATCTGTTTACCAAATCTTTAAATGCACCGTCAAATTTATTGATGGTTCTGTTTAACGATTCCAAGAACTTAGGATTGAGATCCTCTGGCATAGAAATTTTTTTGGATTTTTTTATAACGATTTGTTCGTTTTCTTCGTTAATTTCTAAACTTACAACGTCACCTTGTTTGATATTTAGAGTAGTGTAAAATTCTTGCGGTAATGTTAAACCTAAAGAATTGCCGATTTTAGTAACTTTACGTTCGATTTTTTGTGTTTCCATGTGGCGAGTGTTTGCTGTCATTTGGACTTCCTCCTTGGAATTTGCCACACTATTTTTTGTCGTAGTCTAATTGCCACTTTGTGTTTGTATTGAGTTTTTCGAATTATATAGTGTGATTTTATGTTTGTTTTGTTTGTTTGCTTTTGGTTTTTTCGGTCTTCTTAGTTTTTTCTTTTGTTTGTTGTGTTTAGTCTCTCTGTATTATTATGACGTTTAGTTAGAATGTTATAACAGTTAGAACGTATTAACCGTTAATACAATTATACTCATTTTTAAAAATATGTAAACAAATTTATATTTCAGTGCAAAAGATAGGGAAGATTGTAGAGCCTTGCTTGAATTTGTTTTATTTAGATAAAGAAAGTGTAAAGGGAGTTACCTGTTATTCTAATAAGCAGGTAAAGGTTGAGAATTTCTCACACTTCTTAAAAAAACATCTCGGACAAGCGCACAAAAATATCTGTTTTGGGGGTTAAGGATTTGTTATGCATAACGTACTGAAATCAAGTTTGCTAGATGTAACGATTGATAAATTAAGTATTGTTGCAGATTTTAAGGAAGGCATTAAAAAAGAAGAGTTTATACGGATGGTGGCGAGTTCAAATATGCCGTATTCGTTACAGGCGAATCGTTCGAGGAATTTTGGTTATGAAGAAGTTTTAAAAAGTGAATCTGTTGATTGTGGTTACATTGAGTTGGCAGGAGAATTGAAAGTTGCATCTGTTGATCGTCCGAAGTTAACTTTTCATAGATTTAGATTGCAAGATCAAATTGAGCAAGAAAGGTTAGCGCGGAAAAATGGTGAACCATCACTTTCTGATGTGGAATATCAAGGTTTGTTTGAAAGTTTAGCTGATGTAGAAGAATTGATAGCTGAAACTGATGAAGATGGTCGTTTGACTGATGAGAGAAAATTAAAACGGCAAGAAAAACAAGTAGAATTGACTATTGAGAAGTTGAAAGGCGAAATAGTCGCATTGAAATCTGAAATAGATGAGCAAGAACTTGCAACGGGTTTTAAAGTTGTTTAAAAACGCTTAGAAGTGAAAATGAAGAGGCTGAGAGATAGGAATAATTTTTGTTTTTAAAAGAAAAAATGCCCTTGTCCACGAAGTGGATTGAAGGGCATTTTTTTATGGTTTTTCGGACACGAAAAATACGGTTTTCTTCTTTCTTTAATACATAGGTAACTATTTCCGCACGGAAATCGATGCCTATGTATTGTTTTATCCCTTGTGTACCAAGGTTTTGCAAAAAAAAAGACTTGCTTTTCTAGGCGGATAGATTTAATGTTTTAAGTGACTAGCAAAAAATCAAAATCTATTCAAGAAAGGAGCAAGTCCGAAAAAGGGATTCGTATACCCTTTTTTATGCAATTAATATAGGACTAATATATCAAATATGACAAAGAAAAATCAAGATGAAATCACTGGTAAATTACAACCTAAAAAGAAACAAAATATAAAGATTTATGGATTTATAGAGGAAAAAATGAGTGAGAGTGGTAGAGAATTGTTTAAATCATGTAGTACTTTTAATGAATTTGTGGCTACAAAAGATAAACAGAAAAAGAAACGAGTAAAGGGGAATGATTGTAAAAATCGTTTTTGCCCGATCTGTGCTTGGAGAAAAGCAGGAAAGGACGCGGTGAAAATCGCAACGATGATGGAAGCAATCAAGATTGAGGAAAAGAAAGAGTTTCTTTTTTTAACGTTGACGACTCCAAATATTAAAGCTGATATGGTAAAAAGTGAAATTGATAGATTCAATAAAGCTTTTAATAAATTATTTAAGAGACGTAATATTCAACGTTCTATTAAGGGGTATATTAGAAAGCTAGAAATGACGTATGATAAAGAACGATTTATCACTGAAGAAATGTATAACAATAATAAAAAGAGAAAAGCATATTATGATTCTCGTGGCTTGAAAGTAGACGATCATAACCCGAATTATGATACATATAATCCTCATTTCCATGTATTGCTTTGTGTTGATAAAAATTATTTTAAACGTAAAGAGCTTTATATTAAGCAAGAAGAATGGTTAGAAATGTGGCGAGAAGTAACAGATATGCCAGAGATTACGCAAGTACATATTCAAAAAGTAGAGTTAATACGAGAAGGAAATGCAGTTGCGGAGGTTGCGAAGTATTCAGCGAAAGACTATGAAATGTCGGTTAGTCAAGATGTGTTTGACGTGTTCTATTTAGCATTAAAAGGTCGTCAATTAATTGTGTATGGTGGATTGTTGAAAGATTATGCGAAAAAATACGAAGATGGCGAATTGGACAAGTATAAGAGTAAAGACAAGAATGAGTATTATTATAGATTAATAGCAATGTGGAATAAGGATTTAATGAAATTTGAACAAGAGTATCAAGAGTTATCAGAGAGTGAGAAGCAAGAGTATAACGGTCATTTAATTGATGAAGTAGATGTGGAGGCGTAATGTATGAAATTAGCAAAAGATTTATATTATTATTGTCTTGGTTGTAAAAAGTTTCATGAATATGAAAAAATTGATCATAAAGGTGTAAATAGAAAATTATGTTTTTATTGTTTTAAAAAGCAATCGAAAAAGACAAAGATTGTGGGGAACATGGAAGATGGTCATATGCAGGTGTGTGAGACTTGTTATAAAGAATTGTATTGATCTAATTGTTTTATAAAAAAAATAGAATGCTAGAAACTTTTAAAAAGGGAATTGACTGTTGTATCAAGTCAGTTCCCTTTTTTTATTAAGTTCACTTTTGGGTGCACTAAGTAGCATTTAAGAGTTTTTTATGATCTAACAGAGAACTAACAAAAAAGATTTTTTCTTAAATTTAAATTCCGTGAATTTGTAAATTTATTTTTAAAGTTTATTTTGAGATATATTTTGTTCTGATGATTTCGTTTTACTACTGTACGAGTTAAAAACCTATAGTGTGCGCATGAATTTTTTTAGATATATCTATATCGATAAAATACCGCACGTTTTTTGATGGTTTGTTTTTGAAAATAAAGTTTTGAAAAATCCTGAATTTAGGATTTTAATTTCGGGATTTGGTTTTGGATTTTGTTAAATTTGAAATTTTTGTTTTCTGTTTTCTCCGTAATTTTGTACTACAAAATAATGTAGTTTCTACTGGACCATTTGGACTCACTGAACTTCAAAAAAATTGCTCGCATATTTAATCCATAGATATTTCATATCGTTAAAAAGTTGCATCGTTTTAAACGAGTTGTGTGATGAAAAAAAAGATGTTTAGATTCTGTTTGAATTTGTTGTTTTCGTAATTTTTTTATTTCGTGATTTCTGTATATCCTTAATCCTTTTTACTCTTGGATTCTGTTTGTTCTTGTAAGTAAATGGAAAGTTAAGATTCGACGCAGATTTTTTTTATAGATATATTTATATCTTTAAAATACTTAACCCTTTTGTGATGAAAAAATATAAATAGTTAAAGAAAAAAGACTGACAAAAATATCAGTCTTTTTTTCATTAATTTTATTTATAGAGCGTATCTCTTTATGAGATTTTCTACTTTTTCTCTCCAGTTCTCTATATCGTTAATTGTTATTCCAAGATCTATTACTTCTTCTGGAATGAAACTGTTATCTAGAACCCATAGGCTAAGTCTTTCTAATGCAATTCTTTCGTTTCCGATTGAGTAAACACGTTCACTTTGTCTACAATCGATTGGTTTTCCTCCAACGTATTTTTCTATGTAAAAATATCTTCTACCTTGTGCTTTACAATTTGTTAGGAATGCCAAAATGATAACCTCCTCTTAGGTTTTTAGAGTTAAAAATATATATTTATAGATTAAATTTAAAATTATATATACAATTTTAACTCCAAGAAGTTAAAATTTCAATAAAAACAAATAAAATATCTATATAAATAAATTTTTATAGTATATAAAGTTAGTATTAATTGTATATTAGTTAAAATTAACCTTCGTATCATTTAATTTATGTTTTATTTGTATAAAAGTATCCTTATAAGTAAAATGGTATGTACATTGAATAAAAAAGGAGTATGAAAAATGAAGGTAGTAAGTAATATTCGTATGATTATGGCGAAAAAGAATATAGATAATATTTCGGATTTGGTGAGAATAACGGGAGTAAGTCGTAATTCTATCAATAAGTTGTGGCACAATGAGAATGTGTCTTCTTTAAAATTAGAGACATTGATAACGATCTGTGAGAAGTTGGATGTTGAGTTATTGGATTTAATTGAATATATTCGAGATGATAGTGAGACAAAATAATTTAGGGGCTATTTTATCTTTAGATAGCTTGTGTATGATGAAAGCATATTTTTTTTGGAGGAGTAAAGAAAATGATTGTTATTGATATTGATACAATTAAACAATTCATATAAAAGAAGATTTGTAACCCTTTGTAACCCAATTGTAACCCCTATAAACTCAGTAATACCAAGGGTGTAACCCATGTAACCCTATTTTTTAAAAAACACACCTATATAAATAAAAATCATCTTATAAAAAATATTATTTATATAAGTGCTATATTTTTTATAAAAGGTTACAAACTCTATAAATGCTTATATATCAAGGTTTATTAGCGGTTACAACTGGGTTACAACCGGGTTACAAGGGGTTACAAAATACTTTCACTCCGTTTAAGGTCTAAAGGGTATTGGAAGGTTGACATCTAAGAATCCCTTTAGACGTGTAGCGGAGCGGAACATAATTAACAAAATTCAAAGTTTTGACCTGTTTTTTGCTAATCGATAATGAGTTATATTAAAATATAGTGTTTTATAGAGCTATATGTGTATTTAAAGTTTCGGCAAACTTTTATAGCTGTCTTTTCGGTTTCTATTTGTTATTGCATGAATATGGATTGAATATGGTAAATGAAATTATAATCTTGCTAGGTGCTACCAAAATCTTGTGAGATGAGAGGTACTGACATACTTTGTGATTTTATTGAATCTTATTTGTAATCATAGTAGTGCAGTAAATTGGTGGAATTAATGAGTATTGAAAAAAGAGTTCCTATATGTGGAGCTCTTTTTTTATTGCCACGGTGTATATAAAGCACATACCAAACGTTTTTAAACGTATACAGGACGCATACCCCTAAATCAGAGCATGAGAAACCCAATAGGCACAGTCTATTTCACCACTTTTTGTACAAAGTGGGATTCGGTTTCCTTATGTTCTTTTTTATTGGAATGGGTCTAGGAATGAATATAGAAATAGCTGTAGTTTTATTCTATGGCTGTTCCGACAGTGGTTCTCATAAAGAATGTGATTGTATCAATAGATTGGATGATGTTTGAAAAGTAGAGAATAGTTGAAGCTCTTCCCGTAAAACAAAAAATAATTATGTTTGTAGAGGAAGTGGTCATTCCACTACAAGAAAATCCCCATGGATCGTGGGCGGTGTGGAAAAAATAGCGAATGTTGGCGAGGATGTTTTGCATGGCAGCGGAGACATTATGTTGTCGTGGTGAATATAAAAAGAGACTTTTTAATATATGGATGTCAGCTTATGAACGGTGGAGGAATACATATAGTGCCTGTCAACGGTAAGCGGAACGTAGTGAGCATTAAGGAGTTGATAGGGCATCTATACAAAGACCCTCTTGCTTTCCTCCAAACCTTGCGTTTGGGGGCGAATACCATGAAAGGGACCCCTTGGAGAAGGGGGTTGGGGGATGGATGTTTTTATATGGCGTTTAGATTTAGGCAAAGGCTATGGCGTGTTGTTTGGTTGTTCTGTAATTGTTCGTAAATACCCTTTAGACGTGAAGCGCAGCGGAACATAATTTTATTAAAAATATATGTTCTGTTGCTATTGAGTGACCCCTAGTTTGTATCAAAATACGTCCGTAAAAGTGTAAAAACCTATTTTTAAACGTTCGTAAATAAATTTATGTACTTTTACAAACGCACAAAGTAATATTATTTTAACTTTTTTATGAGAGAAAACGATTTATTTTAACGGTTCTTAAATGGTTGTAGAGAGGTTTTTGTAAAGGGTAATGGTTTTGTATTTAAAACGAAAAAAAAGCCCTTAAAATCAATCCTGAGGGCTTTCACGCAACTTTTTGAATTTATCATAGGCTTTACTATGATAATAGTCTAAATTCTCTTTTTGACTAACTAATATTTTGCCATCGTATTTACTAAATTTTTTATTGGAGCGTTTATCAGTCCAAGCGAGGTCAGGATTGACTGTATACATATTTGAGTTACCTATCTTGAAAACCGCTAAGAATCCCTCTTCTTTAAGTACTGAAATGGCTCTATGGATTGTTGAACGAGATTTACCGAAATACTCCATAAGAACAACATGTGAGCATACTAGACTGTTGCGGTTGTCCATATGTTCCAAAATGAAAAACAACACACTACTCGCAAAAGCATTATCTACCATGAGTTTTCTCATTGCGGGCATTGTTTCACGATATAACTGGACAAAGTCTGTGTTTTTCTGTTGCTCTTCCCTCTCTCTTTGTTCTTTTTCCTCGTCATTTTTTATTTGTATTAATTTCATTACGTCGGTTACCTTCAGACCTGTTAAATCCATCATTTTTTGCAAATCTTCACTAGACATTGTTACTTCGCTCATTTTTTCATTCCTCCTATTTTTGTTATGTATGTGTCACCGTATGACCTATCTATGTATCATCTATGACACATTGTATGTCATTTATTGAAACATTGCAAGTCATAATTGATATCATGTATTGCAATCTATGTGTCATAGCTTGTGACACATAGATGTTTCACCCTATGACACATAGACTCTTTAAAAACCCTTATATACCAACGTTTTTTCATGTGTCTCCTTCTCTATCTATGTTGTGGTCATAGATAGAGAGGTGAACTTCCTCTCTATCTATGGCTTTCCACTATGCAATAGTCGAGTAGTATTTTTTGAGAAAAGCACTCAAAAAATCTCCACTCTTTTGCTATTGCATAATGGAATTTGGCAGGTATGAACTTGTCGTCAAGCCGAGCATACGAAAAACTGGGAATTCTAGCACTCGACTTTGACTAGCAATTGTACCAGCCAAACCGCCCGCTATGACGCTCTAGAATTGCCTACAATCGTTAATAGATACGCAATAGGGGGTCTAAGCCCCCCACACCCCCCAGTCAGCGCTCACACCGAAAAACAAGGGGGAAAATCTTTTTTAGGGAAGATTGGAGAGCCTTGTAGAATGTCCTCGCAGATTGTTGTTAAGTGGGAATATGATTTTAGGGAGGATTGTAGAGCCTTGTATAACGTCCTCGCTACTTGTCGTTGATGAAAGAGGGGGAAGACAAGGTGAATTCGTTTGGAAGGGCATAGCGAATCGCTATGGCTTCGCTAGTGGCCGTTAGTTGTATTTGTACGTGTCTCTTTTGCGTTAAATGTTGAATGTAAACTTTTACACATTAGTTTACATTCAAACATACGAAATCATTGACTTCACATCGAAATCACTGATACTCTCAACACATACGACAAAAAGTATACATTCAAAACACCGTAAATAAAGAGGGTATGAATTAATGAGTAAAAAAGAGCATTTGATTGATGTACAACCGATTCGAAGCAAGGAGCAATTGCAAGATATGAAATGGGCTCTCAAACGTCATTGTACTGATCGTGATTATATTTTATTCATGATTGGAATCAATACAGGTCTTCGTGTGAGTGACTTATTGAATTTAGAAACATCTATGATTTTGAAACTGAAGAAGAAAAGTAGAAAAGAATTGAAAATTAGGGAAGGCAAAACGAAGAAGGAACGAATAGTGAACATTACATCTATTTTTGATGAAGTTTATTTGTATGCAGCAGGACTGGAAAGTAAATGGCTTTTTCCTTCTCGCAAAGGAGACAAGCCTATAAGTAAAATCCAAGTGTACCGACAGTTGCAAAAGGCGGGAGATTTCGCCGGCGTGGAATCTATCGGTACTCATACTATGAGAAAGACTTTCGGCTATTGGTTCTATAAACAAACAAAAGATGTTGCTATGTTGCAAGAAATTTTGAATCATAGCGCACCTAAAATAACGCTCAAATACATTGGTATCAACAAAGAGGAAAAAGACAATGTGCTTGATACGTTTTGTTTGTAAAAAAGGAGTGGAAGCATAATGAAAATACAATATAGCCATGATGAAGGTGAATTCAAGTTTGTTAAAGGTGACTACGTAACAATTATTGTTCGCTATTTATATGTGTATGACGTGGAAGACGAGTTGTATTATCATGCTACATTGGAAGATATTGATGATAAAGGTTTTTGGTGTGTCATCGATAATGAAAAACAAAAAGAGTATTTTTATTTCAAAGAGATTGAAAATGTGATTCCAGGGCACTTAATTCCGTTTTTAGGTGGATTTACGAGAAGACGAACAGATGTGGGGAGATAACCATGTCTGTTTTTTTATTGTTTATTTCTTGGTGAAAGAAAGTTACCTGTTATTCTAATTAGCAGGTAAAGGGTGAAAATTTTTCACCTTTTCTAGAAAACCACTTTGAACAGGTGAAAAAATAAAATTGCCTTTGAATTATAGATGCGCTATGAATGATGACGTCACAACCCCCCTATGTAATACGGGTTGTGTGACCCCAAAAATAAAGGGTTTAAATCTGTCGAAAATACAGGTACATCAAGGGTTTTGAGGTTTTTTGTTTGTGTAAAAAAAGTGTTTTAAAAAAATGAGCAAAAAATACACTTTAAAATTTACGGGGAAACCCATGAAAGAAAGGATACTAATTAACGAGTCTATTTCTTTGTTACGCTATCGTCATGTATTCCTTAAGGGGAAAATATTATAAGTCTCTTAAAAACGTTTAGAAGTGAAAATGAAGCGTTTGGGAGATAGAAGATTTTTTGTGTTTGAAAGAAAAAAATGCCCTTGTCCACGAAGTGGATTGAAGGGCATTTTTTTATGATTTTTCGGACACGAAAAATACGGTTTTCTTCTTTCTTTAATACATAGGTAACTATTTCGGCAACGAAATCGATGCCTATGTACGCTTTTAGCCCTTATGTATCAAGGGTTTGCAAAAAAAAAGACTTGCTTTTCTAGGCGGATAGATTTATCATTTTTAGTGTCGAATTAAAAATCATAAATACCACGAGAGGAGCAAGTCCAAAAAAAGGATTCGTACACCCTTTTTTATATCGAATATGAAATTCAGAAATTAGAAATTCTGATGTTTTTCAGATAGGACTAATATATCAAATATGGCAAAGAAAAATCAAGATGAAATCACTGGTAAATTACAACCTAAAAAGAAACAGAATATGAAGATTTACGAATTTATAAAAAAGAAAATGAGTGAGAGCGGGAAAGAATTGTTTAAATCGTGTAGTATCTTTAATGAATTTTTGGCTACAAAGGATAAAAAGAAAAAGAAACGAGTAAAGGGGAATGATTGTAAAAATCGGTTTTGTCCGATCTGTGCTTGGAGGAAAGCAGGGAAGGACGCGGTGAAAATCGCAACGATGATGGAAGCAATTAAGATTGAGGAAAAGAAAGAGTTTCTTTTTTTAACGTTGACGACTCCAAATATTAAAGCTGATATGGTGAAAAGTGAGATTGATAGATTTAATAAAGCTTTTAAAAAGTTATTTGATAGACGTAATATTCAACGTTCAATCAAAGGTTATATCAGAAAGCTAGAAATGACTTATGATAAAGAACGATTCATCACTGAAGAAATGTATAACAACAAAAAGAGAAAAGCATATTATGATTCTCGTGGATTGAAAGTAGACGATCATAACCCGAATTATGATACATATAATCCTCATTTTCATGTATTGCTTTGTGTTGATAAAAATTATTTTAAACGTAAAGAGCTTTATATTAAGCAAGAAGAATGGTTAGAAATGTGGCGAGAAGTAACAGATATGCCAGAGATTACG
>NZ_JBPWAP010000088.1:0-16003 GCF_051776705.1 Bacillus cereus group sp. BceL291
CTAAATATCGTTTCACCGCTTGGATTTTTTCTTTTGAAGAAAATTTAGCCATAAAAAATGCACCTCCAATTGTTAGACTGTGTCTAACAATTGGGGTGCACTTCAATTTAGGGGGCTTTTTTATTGTTATCAATAAAATTGAGGGGCCGTAGTTGGTTCAATGGAATACGAATTACCTTGTAAATAGTCTGACTATTTTTTAGAAAAAACTATTCATTTACATTTTTTGGTTTCGTGTTATATTTTTAATGTTAACATAGTTGTATTGAAAATTCTGATTTTAAAATTAGGAAAACTTTAGAAAATGAAATACTCTTACTTGAATTGAAAATCATATAAACATAGTTTGAAAGTAAAGTATGAAAATGAATCAGATTTTCAAATTAAATTTGTCAATTCAATAGAGGTTCGTGGGGGAAATGTAGCTAAGAACAAATCTCTTATACTCCATGTTTTTTATTTGTAAATCGGTAATTCTAATAGCTCTGACGAAAAGTAAAGGAGTAAAAAAGAAGTGGATAGTTTGTTTAATGAAGATAGGGTGTAAAAAATAAAACAACGGAGGTTTTATAATGAATAAAGGAATACTGCAGATTACAGAAATTGAAGAAATTACTATTCCGAATCTATTGAAGGATAAAATGAAGAATCTGATAGAAAATGAATTAAAAACTCATAATCCTTATACTTGTGATCAAGAAATAGCAGCATATTTTTCAAAAGAGTGGCTTAATTGTTTGATTGACTATTCAAAGAAAAATCCGAATTCAGATATGAAAAACCTACTACATATGATAAAAATAGCGAATTGTGGCGGGAACGTACCGCCTATCCTTATTAAAAATACTCCATGTGATCCTATAGAAACACTATTACCTGGGGAAAATCGCAGAGGTTTTAATTATGGTGAAGACGAACACGATAGAATGAAAAAATATTTTTATGCAGAATGGGTCACATGGCTTTTTGCCACACTTTTTAATTATGATGCTTTAATTCACCCATCCGAACATGCTGGGAAAAATAGATTTCATCTTATTTCGCCTTTAAATAACGATGAAGTTTTGCGAAATGTCGGTGCAAGCACCGGTGGCGGGAACTTTTATCAACATAACGATGCCACAGTGTATACAGATATGAAAGACCAATCAGATATTGAAGCAAGATTGAAAACATTCAATACGAATTTAGAAATTGTATCAAATAGACTTAATAAATCCGTGGAACGAATAGTGTCTGAAATTACTTGTGGAAAATTTACTAGAGTTGATGCTCTTTTATTAAAAGGAGTGTTAAATTTAAAAACTCAAACTCATATTGGAACGCCAAAATTACTTCAAAAGCATCTTGAAGAAAATTTCTTCAGTAAAGATGACATATTGGCGATAAGTAAAATGCCTATTGCTCATATCGCAGGAATGGCTGATGGTGAAATATCGGGATTTGTAGGGGAAATAAACCAAATTATATTTTTAGATGATAATGGTGATATTATTGCAACTTGTTTAAATGGAGCAGAGAATAGATTGATTTATGTAGGAGAAAGTGAAGAAGAAAAATTGAAATTTGACATGTTTTTAGAACTCTTACGAACAACGCCTACTTATAAGGTTCCACTTACATCTGAAGATTTATTAATTATCCCAAATTCATACTATGGTAAACAAACAAATGTCACTCATGGTAGAGAAAGGTTATCTGAGGAAGAATATAAAATCCCGATTGGAAATAATAAATACGGAAGAAGAATTGTTTGCAGGCAATACGTTTCCAGCCGATTACGTGATCAGAAAGAAAGTTACTTTAAAGATTTAATTAACTAGTTTAAAGAGAGGAGGGAAGATGGGGAGGTTTGGGGTATAATAGCTCAAGCCTTCCCATATTCTTTGTATGGATTTTACTATTGAATTACTCATACTACTATTTTTAGTAGCTGTATTAGCAGGATGGATAGATACGATTGCTGGAGGCGGTGGTATGATAACTATCCCGATAATGTTATTAGTAGGTATGTCTCCTTCTGTAGCGATAGCAACTAATAAACTGCAAGGGAGTAGCGGAACTCTCATGGCAACAGTGTTTTTTATTAAGAAGAAAGAAATTAATCTTAAAGAAATGCGTTTGTCCATCTTAATGACCTTTTTTGGATCAGTTTTCGGTGGATGGCTTGTTTTACAGATACGAGCAGAATATCTAATTATGATATTACCTTTTTTACTTGTTTTTATTGGCATTTATTTTCTATTATCTCCAAATATAGCAAACGAAGATCGACCGAGAAAAATAAGTATGTTGTTGTTTGCGTTAACAGTGGCTCCGTTACTGGGATTTTATGATGGTTTCTTCGGCCCAGGAACAGGTAGTTTAATTGCTTTAGCATTCATTCTCTTATGTGGATATAGTGCTACACGGGCGACTGCAAATGCTAAGATTTTGAACTTTACAAGTAATTTCGCTGCTTTGTTGTATTTTATTATTTTTGGCCAAATTGATTGGACAATTGGATTGATTATGATGCTTGGTCAAATAATAGGATCATATATTGGGGCGAAGATGGTGCTTACAAAAGGGACAGCATTAATACGACCAATAGTGGTTATTGTTTGCTTTGTCATGGCAATTAAGATTTTTTTACAAAATATGAACTAAATGTAATCAATATATTATTTGTATCAAAGTTAGAGTGTTTTCATGTTCCTATTGCAGTATTACGCTGTTTAAGATGTGTTCAAAATTACACAATTTGACTAGTGTAATGTATTGCGTTATGCTTTTTTATAGTATAAAAGAAAGGCTTGAAGATAATGATTCGTCGTTTGAGAAAGCTAAAAAATGTAGCAGTCGTAGTAAGCTTCTAAGTAAATAGCAATATATATAATACTTAGAAGCGAGGAATAAAGTTATGAAGCATCCATTATTTAATCATTGGTCAGAAACAAAGTATATAAAAGATATAGTAACAAATCCACTCATTGAAGTAGGAGAGTACTCCTATTATTCAGGCTATTATAGTCATCAAAATTTTGAAGATGGCTGTGTAAGGTATTTGTGGGGAGATGCTAAGTCCCAAGCACTGTTCAATCCAATTGAACAGATGGGATGGCACCTTGACAAACTCATTATTGGGAATTATGTTTGCATTGCAAGCGGGGTAGTCATTTTAATGGGTGGTAATCATAATCATCACTCAGAATGGATTACAGTATATCCATTCGCTGAGCAAATTAAACAATCATATGAACCTAAGGGAGATACAGTCATTAAAAATGATGCTTGGATTGGAATGAATGCTATAATAATGCCTGGCGTTACTATTGGTGAAGGTGCAATTGTTGCTGCAGGATCAGTCGTAAGTAAAGATGTTCCGCCGTATACAATAGTTGGTGGAAATCCTGCTAAGGAAATAAAGAAACGATTCACTGATACAGAAATAAACATGTTAATGGAAATGCGTTGGTTTGATTGGGATAGGAAATTGATTGAGAAGGCAATACCGCTGTTATCTAGTCCATCCATCGAACCATTATTTGCTTTTTATAAAAATGAAGTGAAAAATAAATAAATCAGTTAGAAAAACTACATCCAGTATAGGGTGTAGTTTTTTATTTTTTGTAACTGTGGAACAAATGTATTATTTAGATTGTCTATTAACTGTAATCCTAAAAAAATATGAAAGTGTGAATCATTTTGAAAAATATAAGGGGATTAAAAATAAGGATATGTGTGGGAATACAAAGTATTAGCGCACCTAAAAATGTCGGATGAGATGGTCTATATGAAAGCGATTCTAACGTTTTATATGTATATACAATTTGAGAACACTTTCTATTTTTTTACGGGATTATGTTAAAATAACGCTTTTTTTAAGTACAAAGAAATTGGAGGTAACAGAAGTGAAAGGTATGTTTTGCAATAGAGTTATTGCAATAGTAACAGTGCTTACACTATTTTGTAGCATGGTCGTTACAATTGGAAAAGCAGCAGCGGAAACAGATCCTGCTATAGACGTTGAAGCAGGATCAGCAATTTTAATAGAAGCAAATTCTGGAAAAATTTTATATGAAAAAAATGCAGATGAATCATTGGCAATTGCTAGTATGACAAAAATGATGAGCGAATACTTAGTTCATGAAGCGGTGGATAAAGGAAAACTTAAATGGGATCAAAAGGTTAAAATCTCTGAATATGCACATAAGATTTCGCAAGATCGTTCACTATCAAATGTTCCATTAGAAAATGGTGGCTCTTATACGGTAAAAGAGTTATATGAGGCAATGGCAATTTACTCTGCAAATGGTGCAACAATTGCTTTAGTTGAACAGATTGCTGGTAAAGAGGTCAATTTTGTAAAAATGATGAACGATAAGTCAAAAGAGTTTGGTATGAAAGACTATAAGTTTGTAAACTCTACTGGCTTAACAAATCAAGATTTAAAAGGATATCACCTAGAAGGGACAACTCTAGACGAGAAAAATAAAATGTCTGCAAGGGATTGTGCAATTTTAGCACAACGTCTTATTCAAGATTTTCCCCAAATATTAAATACAGCAAAAATTCCTAAAAAAACATTCCAAGAGGGTGGTAAATATCCAATTGATATGGCGAACTTTAACTGGATGTTAAAAGGTTTAATTAAGCAATATGAAGGTGTAGATGGTTTGAAAACAGGAACGACTCCAGAAGCGGGAGATTGTTTCACTGGTACAGTAGAAAGAAATGGTATGCGCCTAATTTCTGTAGTGATCAAAGCAAAATCTCATACGGCACGTTTTGATGAAACAAAGAAATTATACGATTATGGATTTGCGAATTTTGAAGTGAAGAATGTCTACGGAAAAGATTCAGTAATAAAAGGACATGAAACAGTTCGAGTGGCAAATGCAAAAGACAAAGATGTAGTAGTTCAAACGAAGCAAGCTGTTTCACTTCCAATGCCGAAGGGCAATAAAGACATTTATAAAAAAGAATTTAAAGTATCGAATACGGAACAAGAAGCGCCTATTAAAAAAGGTGTAACAATTAGTAAAATGATTATCTCGTCTAAAGATAATACAGATCCTGGGTTCTTATCAGGTAATTCATTACAAATAGACCTTGTAACAAAATCTGATGTGGAACAAGCAAATTGGCTTACACGTTTTATACGTAAAACAGGATCTTTTTTTAGTGGTATGTGGGATCGTACGATTGATATAGTAAAAAGCTAATTTTATAGGATACAACTAAATATTAGTTTGAAACAAAAGGTTTCAAAGCACTATAGATTCTTATGTGGATAGCTTGGAATGTCAGGGTGTAATTTTTTCTTCTTACTTTGTGCATTGCAATGACACTACTTTTTTCTATAGTTTCGTATCATGTAATCGAAAAGAAATGTATCAACTGGGCAAAACAAAGAACAACAAATTTTTTGAAAAAAGTATAAGTCCTAGAGGGATTTTATTTCTTTAGTAAATATACGAATATGACCGATTCCTTAGTATACTTGGGAATCGGTCAATTTTGGATTCTAAATGTAAATATAGTAAAGTGGAATATAATTGAAATCGAAAACCACTTAGAAATAACAATTACGGTGTGAGCTATTGTATAGTATAGATATGTTTAAAAATAAAGGGGGAATACATATGTGGAAGCGATTTGTAGCAATTGGTGATAGTTTTACAGAGGGGATAGGGGATGAAGTTGAGGGAATTGCATTAAAAAGCTGGGTAGATCATTTTGTTCAACTGTGTGAAAAAGATATAGAATATGCTAATTTTGCAAAGCGTGGGTTAGTAACTGAAGAAATTCGCTTGCAGCAATTGGAAAAGGCGTTAACTTTTAATCCAGATTTGGTTAGTCTCATTGCAGGGGCAAACGATGTTTTAAAAGGACGTTGGAATCATGATGCATATAAGAACGATATGGAATTTATGATAGATACATTAAGTAAAGCAGGGGCTGATATTATTATAGCAAACCTTCCTGATTTTACAGTTAGGCTTCCTTTTGCTTCTGAAAAAAAACAAGAAATAAAAGAACAATTATTAGAGGCAAATGAAGTTATACATTCACTGAGCAGAGAGTATAAGCTTCATCATGTTGATTTTTGGAATCATCATTTAGTTAATGACAATACGCTTTGGTCTAAGGATTTAATTCATCCAAACTCAAAAGGATATGTAAAAGTTGCTGAATTGATTTTTAGTAGTTTGCCTGTACAGAAGACAAAATAATAGTTTGCAATGTAACGAATATGATATTAAGTGTATGAAGCTATGTTTTTTAGTAAATGGAAAGAACTAAACATTTAGCAAACAAAGCGTTTCTACGATATATTTCTACAGTAGTGCACAAATACAGAATCACAAAGAAAGATCACTTATGGAAATAGGTGGTCTTTAAATGTTTTTATAACTAAATTAGTATATACTGTATTACTAACAATTTCGTACTACATAAAAATTAAGTTCTCTTATAGAAAAACTGATTTTATATTATCTTAAAATATAATAACATGTTCAAATGATATTTTGGGTATGTATCCTAATTGTGAATGATGTGTAATTTTTTTTGAAGTATAAATATCCAATAAATAAAATAGGTAGTAGGTGCAGAAGTATTAATACTATATTATTCAATTCTTGTTATGAGTACATTAGTGATTGGTAATATTATATTTTTATTATCAACTTTAGTTATTGGAATTAATTTGCATAGAAAATATGTAGGATAAGAAAAAATAAATATACTTTATTGTATATTTATTTTTTTGTTTAGTAGGATTTATAGTCTCTATAAACTATTATGTTAATAAAATTAAAAAACTTAATTCTTGATATCCTTATGGCTAAAGCTATCTATAAAATGACAATATAACTAAATAATTGTTTGGTATGATTTGTGGATTTAGTTTTTTATCCGAATTTTCTGATTCAAATATTTCAACTTTATGAATATAGTAGGTGAAATATTTGTGTGATAGTATTTGAGATAGAAAAAGCCAACTTTAAAAAGGATGTGAATTGAATGTGCAAACGACTGTAAAGGGTTATATTAAGGAAACGTTTAGCTGTTATTAGTGTAAGGTAAAGATATATTTTGTAACAGTTGATATAAAAATGAAGAAATAGGTACGCTTTCGTTTGTCTGACTATTTTAAATATATGAAAAACAAGAGTGGTTTGAGTTTTGACGAAGTTAAATTCTAGGTGAGATGTCAATAATGATTAATTAAGTTTAATAAAGAGGTACCTTATACGCAAAAGCGTTTATATTAGTAACCTAAGGAGCTTGCTTTTATGAAAACTACTGATTCAAAAGGCCTATTAGGAAATAGGGTTTATTTACAAGTTTTCTCTGCCTATTCATTGCTTATGCTTGGTGTTTTTATTGATATGTTAGCGATTATGACTATAGTTGGGTTTGAATGGGAAGTAGATCCTACTATGATTGGATTGATTCCTGTTGCATATGCACTTCCTGGAATTATTTTTGGCTCATGGGCAGGTGTTATTGCAGATCGTTTTAGAAAAATTCCAATTATGATGTTCTGTAATCTAATGGTTGGTCTAATAACAATTGCTCTTTTATTTGTACAAGATATCCACTGGCTCTTAGTGGCATTAATGATTCGTTCCATTTTTATTGTTTTCTATTATCCTGCACAGCAAACACTAACAAGACAGATTGTATCCCCGGACTTGCTTACTAAAGCAGTAAGTATCAACGGAATAGTAGAGCAGGGTACAAAGATAGTAGGCCCACTTATAGGGGGCATGTTGCTGAGTTGGTTTCAACCAGAGTTCTGCCTCATTATAAGAGCTATAAGTTGTTTATTAGCTACCTTAGTTCTCATACCCACAATAAAATTTAAAGAAACTATATCGAAAGAATTTGTTGAAAAGCAAAAACAAAGTACTTGGACCGCTTGGGTACAAGGGTGGGGTTATGTGTTATCTAATCGGATAATATTATCAACCATGATTTTCGTTACAATAGCCATGGCAGTATTACAATTAGTAGACTCACAATTCCCAACTTTATTTAAGAGTTTATTCCCACATGATAAAAGTAAAATGGGATATATCATTTCTATTATTGGTCTTGGCGGAATACTTGGTGCATTACTAACTCAGAAATTAAAACAATTTCAATATGGCTGGGTAGTATGTGGAGGTATGGTTTTAATGGGAATTGGTTTTGGGGGGATTGGTTTGATAACGCCCGGTACGGTCTTCGTTTTAGCCTATTTAATTAGTTTTATCGCTGGTATTGGAAGTGGGCTGATGCTTGTATCTAATCAAGTCATATTACAAATAGAATCCGATCAAGATCAAGTAGGAAGAGTATTTGGTATACAAAGCAGTTTAACAAACGCAGTTTTAATTATTTCCCCTGCTATGAGTGGCCCATTAGTGCATTTATTTGGAGTAACTCAACTCTATGTTTATGGAGGGATTGGGCTTGTTATTATTGGAGTAATTGGAGTTTCACTGCAGAAATATTTATGGGCTAAACATAAACACGAACCAATAAGAGCAAATAATTTTTGAAGGGAAGATTTTTATGACCAATGAGGAATGTTATCCATTAAGCCATCCGCAGCGAAGAATATGGTATACAGAAGTTATTCATTCTGATAAAGGAATATGTAATTTAAGATTTTTATTTAAACTTCATCGGAAAATGAACTATTCAAAATTAAACCAAGTTGTGAATCGCGTTATCAGTGAAAATGACGGTCTGTGCATTAGGTTAAAAGAAAATGGGCATCAGGAACCGAAACAATATTTTATTAAACATGAAGAACAAGAATTTGAGTTTTTTGATTTCAGTAATGTGGAGAATACAAATTTGCTTGAGGAATGGATTGAGCAGAAAACAAAAGAAACGTTTACATTATTTAATTCCAATTTATACTATTTCGCTTTAATAAAATTAAACGATAATGAATGTGCAGTCTTTGGAAATGTTCATCATATTATTATGGATGGTTTATCAATTCAAATATTTACTGAGCAGATTGCAAAATATTATTATGACATGCATAACGAGAATGAGGAAGGCGAAATTAAAAATTCATATGTTCAATTTCTGACCAATGAACAAACATACTTGAATAGTAGTCGTTTTCAAAAAGATCAAAAATTTTGGTTAGAGGAATTTAAAACACTGCCATCTATGACCGGGTTGAAGCCTTATAATACGTACCAAGTTAGTACCAAAGCATCACGTGAGACGTTTATATTAACGGAGCATTTGAAGAGAAAGATAGAAAAGTTTTCTGAAGATTGCAAATTTAGTTTATACACCCTTTTTGTTGCTGCTTTCTCGTTGTCCATGTATCGGTGGACCTCATCGCTTGATATTGGTTTAGGAATGGCTTACGGCAACCGTATGACTAAAATGGAACGAAAATTGATTGGAATGATGGTGAGTACAGTTCCTTTAAGAATGGATATTGATCCAGAAGAAGAAGTACTTTCATTTATTAGTAGGGTGTCCAGAAAACAAAGTAAATCATTAAGACACCAGAAATATCCATTTGATTTGTTATTAAAGCAGATTAATAAAGAGAATAACAGTAATGTGAGACTTTTCGGAACTACGATTGATTATAGGGATCGTGATGAAAGTGGTGACTCACTATGGATTCCAAACCGTGAAGAAGTACAAGATTTTGCAGTGCATATTGAAAATCTAATTGATATAGACTCTTTACATGTACATATTGATTATCGTGAGGAGCTATTTTCTAAGGAAGAGATAAAACGGTTTTTTAACGTGATGTTAGCGATAATGGAAAACACTTTTGAAAACCCAAAGCAGAAGGTGGCTGAAATAGAAATCATTTCTGAGGAAGATAAAAGAAAAAGTTTAGTTGAGTTCAACAATCCTAAACTGGATGTCCCGCCTCAAGTAACTATTCATGAAATGTTCGAACGGCAAGCGATGATTTATCCAAATGCTATTGCAGTTACGTATGAAAAAGAAAAAATTACTTATAAGGAGCTTAATGGACGTGCAAACCAGTTAGCTCATTATCTGCAGAAAAAAGGAGTAGGACCTGATACTTTAGTTGGACTGTGCGTTGAACGTTCCCACGAGATGATTGTAGGTATTTTAGGGATTTTGAAGGCTGGTGGGGCTTATGTCCCACTTGATCCAACATATCCAGAGCAACGACTTCAATATATTTTAGAAGATGCTAGCATTCAGTTATTCGTAACGCAAGAAAGTTTAAAAGAATTGAACTGGTTACCAGAAAATGTTGAGTCGATTTGCCTGGATCGTGATCAAGATGAGATTGGGAAAGAAAGTAAGACTTTGCCGGTTTCTAGTGTCGGTCCCAAAAATCTGGCATATGTAATCTATACTTCGGGATCAACGGGAAATCCAAAGGGCGTTATGATAGAACATCACAATGTCATTCGGTTATTTAAATCGACGGATTGTTGGTATCAGTTTAATGAAAAAGATACTTGGACGCTTTTTCATTCGTATGCATTTGATTTCTCAGTATGGGAAATTTGGGGAGCGTTATTATATGGTGGAAAATTAGTTGTTGTTCCGTACTGGATTAGTCGATCACCTAAGGATTTTTATCAATTATTGGTGGAGGAAGAAGTCACAGTTCTAAATCAGACACCTTCCGCATTTCGACAATTAATACAAGTGTGTGAACAAGAAGATAAGAATAAAAATTTGCAGCTGCGTTATGTCATATTTGGCGGAGAAGCGTTAGAACCTACTAGCTTGTTACCGTGGTTTCAAAGGTATGGGGAGAAAAAACCACAGTTAATTAATATGTATGGAATTACAGAAACTACAGTTCATGTTACATATTATCCAATTACTTTAGATGATGTGCAGCATGTTTCAAGAAGTAATATTGGAAAGCGGATTCCCGATTTAGAAGTGTATATACTAGACGCTTATCAACAACCTGTTCCTATAGGTGTTGATGGTGAACTTTATATTGGCGGGGCAGGGCTTGCACGTGGGTATTTAAATAGACCTGAATTAACAGCAGAGCGTTTTATATCTCATCCATTTAGTAGTGATCTGAAAGCAAGATTATACCGGACAGGAGACTTAGCGAGGTATTTGCCAGATGGGAATCTAGATTATCATGGAAGAATTGATCATCAGGTTAAAATACGTGGTTTCCGAATTGAGATTGGGGAAATTGAGTCTACTTTACATACATATGCATATGTAAAAGAGGCAGTTGTAATTGTAAGAGAAGATCAGCCAGGCGATAAACGATTAGTAGCATATGTTGTAGGAGATGGAAATGTAGATGCGTGGAGAGAATATCTTAAAGCGAAACTACCAAGTTATATGGTTCCTTCGGGATTTGTGGCGATGGAAGCTATTCCACTTACAGCTAACGGTAAAGTTGATCGTGAGGCCTTACCTATGCCGGAGGAAAAGCAGATTAATAGTGAATGTGTTGGCCCTCGGAATAGTAACGAACAAATACTAACTACCATTTGGAAGAGAGTATTAGGTGTTAAAAAGGTGGGAATCTATGATAATTTCTTTGAAATTGGTGGCGACTCGATTCTCAGTATTCAAATCATATCTCAAGCAAGTCAAGTGGGGTTAAAACTGACTCCAAAGCAAATGTTTGAATGCCCAACTATCGCTGAGCTGGCACAAGTGGCTATAGAAACGCAGGGAGTACAAGCGGAGCAGGGAATTGTGATAGGTGATGTGCCTCTTACTCCAATTCAGTGCTGGTTCTTCGAGCAAGAACATCCACATACAGAGCATTGGAATCAATCAATGCTTTTAAGAGTAAAAGAAAGATTGGATGTGAAATTACTAGAGGGAGCGATATTAAATTTACTGAAACATCATGATGCTTTACGTTTCCGGTACGAACAGTTACCAAACGGAACGTGGAGACAGAGAAATGAAGGGACTGATGAGCTGTCAGTACTCCATGTTGTAAAACGGAATCAAGTTAATGAAAAAGAGTGGAATAAAATAATACAAGAAGAGATGAATATTCATCAAGCTAGTTTCAATTTAATTACTGGTCCGTTAATGAAAGTAGTGTACTTTGAAGATAACTTGACTGAAAATGATCGAATATTCTGGGTGATACATCATTTAGTAGTAGATGGAGTGTCATGGAGGATTCTATTGGAAGATTTACAGGTGGTATATAACCAGATGAAACAAGGTCAAGAAATTCGCTTACCTGCGAAAAGTACATCTTTTAAAGAATGGTCTGAACGACTTCAGACATACAGTGATTCGGGTATTTCAAAAGAAGTAAAGGATTATTGGAATGAACAAGTAGAAAAAGAAACGATGAAAATTCCAATGGACTATCCAATACAAGAAACGACAGAAGAATCGATTGATCAAGTGACGAGGACTTTAGGAATAGAAGAAACACAAGCATTGTTTCACGAAGTTCTAGTCACTCATAAGACAAGGATTGATGAGGTACTATTAACGGCATTAGGACAAGCTATCGTCGATTGTACAAATCAGCAAACCGTTTCTATTCATCTAGAAGGACACGGGAGAGAAGAGATGATTGAAGGTATTGATTTATCAAGGACAGTGGGCTGGTTCACGAGTATTTATCCCGTTCATCTCAATTTTCAAGGAACTCAGACACCTATTGAAGGGTTAAAGGCAGTCAAAGAGCAATTGCGTCGAATCCCAAATCGCGGAGTTGACTATGGCATTTTACGTTACTTGAATAAAGGATTACTTCCGTTTTATCAGCAAAAGCCTTCAATAAGCTTTAACTATTTGGGCCAATTTGATCAGGTGTTTTCAAGGGACTCTTTGTTTATGCAAGAGACAGGATTTACATTTTTAGATCATGCTCCAGATTCCAAACCATCTCATCTAATTGATGTTATCGGAATGGTGAAAGATGAAAAGTTACATTTTATTTGGATGTATAGTAGGAAACAGTTTTCTAAATTAAAAATTCAAGTGATAGCAGATGGTATGTTGAGGCATCTTCGTCAACTTATAAATAAACCAACAACAGAGTCTGCTTTTACGGTATCAGATTTTGCTGATGCAGAGGATCTTACGGAAGAAAGCTTGAGCAAAGTATTACTTAAATTAACAAAGAAGAGGGTGTAAAAATGGGAGAGGTTATTGATATATATGGTTTATCACCTTTGCAAAAAGGAATACTGTTTCATACTTTATACGATCAAGATGATGAACATTCTTTTTCCTATATTGTACAAGTAGGTTTCTTGCTCGGGGGGCAATTGGATGTTGATACTTTTGAAAAGGCTTGGGAATATGTTATTAATCGACATGAGGTTTTACGTTCAGTATTTGTATGGGAGGAAGTAGAAAAGCCACTACAAGCGGTTTACCAACGTCTTCCTTTTACTATTCATCAAGAGGATTGGAGCACCTATCCACATGAGGAAAGGGTGAAGAAATTACAACAGTTTTTGAATGTAGATCGTAGAAAAGGATTTTTATTGGATGAAGCACCATTGATGAGAGTCACTGCGATTAAAGAAGCAAAAGAGGAAACGAGAATTATTTGGACACATCATCATATTTTGCTAGATGGATGGAGTGTGTCATTGGTCTTTAGTGAAGTGATGGAAGTTTATCTCAAGATGATAAAGGGAGAATTATTGACTCTTCCTAAATCTCTTCCTTATAAAAAATATATCCAGTGGATAAATAAACAAGATCAAAGTCAAGCAGAGGAATTTTGGAAAGAAGAATTAAAAGGGTTCTATGCACCTACGCCATTAGCAATGGAAAGAAAGGATCAAGGACAAGAGAAGGGCTATGGAGAGTGTGTTTATCAAGTATCTGAGAAACTTACTGAGAAGTTACAAGAGTGGGTACGAAATAGTCGATTAACGTTGAATACGTTAGTACAAGGTGCATGGGCTTATTTGATGAGTAGGTATAGCGGTGACAGTGACGTCGTATTTGGCGTAACTAGCGCTGGACGTCCTACTGATTTAATGGGAGCAGAGAATATGGTGGGGCTATTTATTAACACATTACCTACCAGAATTCGATTAACGGATAATACATCAGTAGTAGATTGGCTTCGTAAAATACAAATGAAAGAAATGGAACGAAGACAGTATGAGTATAATTCGTTGATAGATATTCAAGGCTGGAGTGAGGTCCCGCGAAATAGCTCCTTATTTCATACCTTGTATGTGTTTGAAAATTATCCAATTCAAGGTGAGAGAAATGATGATTTAAGATTACTAGATGTTACAAGCACGGAACAAACAAATTATCCTTTAACACTCATTGTAATGCCCGGTAAGAAAATTACTTTAAAGTTGATGTATGATCGAAGCTATTTTAATGAAGAAACAATAAATCTGATTCAGAATCACTTATTGCAAATATTAATTCAGATGACGAAGAGCCTAGATTCAAAACTATTTGAAATTACTCATTTAACAGAAGAAGAACAGATACAGTTACTAGAGGAATGGAATCATACTCAATTTAATTATTCGGCTGAAGGCATGATTCATACGATGTTTGAGGAGCAAGTTAAAAAAACACCGGAAGCAATCGCGGCTAGTTACGAAAATGAACAAATTACCTATAAAGAGTTGGAGAAGCGTGCAAATCTGCTAGCTCATTATCTACAAAAGCATGGTGTAGGCCCAGAGTCTCTAGTTGGGGTATATATGGAACGTTCATTACAAATGATGATAGCGTTATTAGGTATTTTAAAATCAGGAGCAGCGTATGTTCCACTTGACCCTACTTATCCAGAGAGTCGACTTCGATATATATTAGAGGATGCTGGAATCGAAGTACTAGTGACGGAAGAGAATTCTAAAAATTTGTTTGTATCTGAAAATATAGAAACGATTTGTATGAATAAAGATTATACTGCAATTGAAAAAGAAGAATCAACCCCATGCATAAGTGGTGTAACAGGAGAAAATTTAGCGTATGTTATGTATACTTCAGGATCTACAGGGAATCCAAAGGGAGTAATGATTGAGCATCATTCAGTAATTAATTATCTAGAATGGATGCAACATAAATATCCGCTTTCTGAAAAGGATGTGGTCTTGCAGAAAACGCCATTCTCATTTGATGTCTCTGTTTGGGAATTGTTTTGGGGCATTCACGTTGGTGCAAGTGTATCTTTCCTGCCTCCAGGTGGAGAAAAAGATCCTTCTATTATAGCTGAAGTGATTAAACAACATCAGGTTACTATAGTTCAATTTGTACCTTCGATGTTATCTGTTTTCTTAGACCACTTCAATCATATTGAATTGAACATGAATTGTTCGTCCGTACGCCATGTATTTTCTGGTGGAGAAGAACTAAGTTCAGGGTTGGTTAGACGATTTCAACAGAAATGGAATTATAGTGGACAAGTGAAATTAACCAACTTTTATGGGCCAACTGAAGCCACTATTTATGTGAATGCATTTGATATTCAGCCTAATCAAGAATTTGTTTCTATTGGGCAGCCAATACAGAACACGCAATTATATGTATTAGACCAAAATCAACGCTTGCAATCAATAGGAATTGAGGGTGAGTTATATATTGGTGGTGCTGGTTTAGCACGTGGATACTTAAATCGTCCGAATCTTACTGCTGAAAAATTCGTTTCGCATCCATATCGATTTGGGGAACGACTATATCGAACAGGAGATTCAGTAAGATATTTAACTGATGGGAATTTAGAATTTATAGGTAGAATGGACCACCAAGTCAAAATGCGTGGTTTTAGGATTGAATTAGGAGAAATTGAAGCGACTTTAGAAAAATGTTCGTTTATTAAAGAGGCTGTCGTATTAGTTAGAGAAGATCGTCCAGGTGATCAACGATTGGTTGCATATGTAATAAGCGATGGAAATACCGAGGAGTGGAGAGAGTATTTACAAAAACAATTACCAATAGTGATAGGTAAGGTTTTGACATCATCTCCACCTTTTCCCCCACTTCACACCGTACGTGAGACTTTCACCTCATACGGCGCTCCATCTAATTCAATTGACCAACTTTT